>CAYMMR010000194.1:0-5500 GCA_964391545.1 uncultured Nitrospinota bacterium
ATCATGCCTAGTCTCGTGGGCTCGGAGATGTGTATAAGAGACAGGAGATACATCGATTCCGATATCAGATTCATGCTGGAGCTTGTAATAGTCGAGCCTCCCAATGCGGTGGAAAGCGCCGAAGCTATCGTAGTTCTCAATCCTGCCGTTGTCGCAGAGCCGTTTTTGTAATCCACCTTCCCGCCTCCGCCCGGAACCGTAAAGGATGCAAATGCCGACCAGTTATTCTGCTTATAAACTGCATATATATCGGGAAAGAACAGGCTTGGATAATCCGATTTATATTCGATTCCGGATAACTCATGTTTGTATTCCTTGAATATAAATTGGTTGCTTACACTTATATACATGCCGTCTTCGAGCTTAATTATGCCGGCAGGGTTATAAAATATTGCATCCGCCGAATCCGTAGAGGCATTTCTATTCAATGTCCTGACATACTCTGCGCTCTGGTTGTAGTTTTCATCCGCGCCGCCTGCAAAGGATACATCAGCTCCGGAAACAGCAAAGACAAATGCAAACACAAAGATTTTTATAAAATATTTCATAAATTCTCCTTTCGATTAAATTATCCCCTCACCCCTCCCTCTCCCCTGTGGGGAGAGGGTTAGGGTGAGGGGGACTTGCCGAAAATCATAGCACAGGTTTAGAAATTAATCATCTTTTTTTAGGTCATTGTAGTATAATTCAAAAACATGATTACCTTAAAGCCGAAATGGCTCCGGCTCTTTTACCTTCTATTGTTATTCCTTTTCCCTTCTGATTTGCTTGCAGCTAATGCTGTGATGCTCGAATCAGGGAGGGGGGAATATCCGCTTGCCGCATATCTCGATATTCTCGAAGATAGGGAAGGAAAGTTGACAATAGAGGATGCAGCCTCGCCTGAGCTTTCCGCTAAATTTATCCCGAACAAAAAGAAATCTATAAGTTTCGGTTTTACGGATTCGGCTTACTGGGTGCGTTTTACGATAAGCCCCCCCGTGTTGGACATTAAAAAAGAATGGCTTCTGGAGATAGCCTTACCGACTATTGATTATGTCGAGATCTATATACCCGAGCCTTCGGGAGAATTTGAAGTAAAAAGGACTGGCAGAGCGGCGCCATTTTCGGAAAGGGCTATAGGACATCGAAATTTTGTCTTTTCCTTGCCCCCGCCTTCGGGAGTCGAACAAACCTACTATCTCCGCTTCAAATCCGAAGACGGCATATTCCTCCCTATGACACTCCTGTCAAAAGACCACTTTTATAAAAAGGCATACAAAGAATATATCTTCCTCGGCGTATATTACGGCGCAATTTTCATTATGATTTTATACAACCTCTTTGTTTTTATCTCCTTAAGAGACAGGAATTATCTTTTTTATATCTTATATGTTGCCGGACATGGATTATTTCAATTGGTTTTAAACGGGGTTGCCTACGAATATCTCTGGCCCGGGCTTACATGGTGGAATAAACATGCTGAGATATTCTTTGGCAGCTTTGCGATGTTCTGGGCGGGGGTATTTGCAAGGGGATTTCTATCTACACGGCTGTATACCCCGAAACTGGACATAGCGCTTTTATTCGGAATTGGATTAAGCGCAATCCTATCGGCGTTGTCGCTGATAATAGCTTACTCCGTCACTGCCAAGATAATCAATCTCCTTGTCCTTTATCAGGTTATCGTTACTATATCTGCGGCTGTCCTATGCTGGAAAAAGAGATATAAGCCCGCAAGATATTTCACAATTGCATGGTCGTCCTTTTTGCTTGGAATCCTTTTAATAGTTTCTGCAAATTTCAATATCCTGCCCTTTAATTTCGTCACCCTCTACGGCATGCAGATCGGCTCAGTCTTCGATGTAACCCTCCTGTCATTGGCGCTTGCGGACAGGATAAATATAATGAAGGAGGAAAGGGAAAATCTTTATGATACGCTGTCCGCCAAAGAGGATTACTTCAGAACTCTGATAGAAAACACCTCCGACATCCTCACCCTGATTAATGCAGACGGAACTATCAGCGAGAATACCCCGAGGCGGGAAGTATTCGGATACGGTAAGGAAGAATTAATCGGCAGGAATGTCTTTGAATTAATACATCAGGACGATGTGTCCAATGTGCTCGAGGCATTCCAGCAAATCATTCAAAAACCCGGCTCGGTTCAGGTAAGAGAATTTCGTTTTAAAAGAAAAGACGGCTACTATTGTGTCCTCGAATCCATAGGCACAAACCTCATCGTAAATCCTGTAGTAAAGGCTGTCTTTGTAACCTCCCGTGATATTACAGAAAGAAAGGCTAAAGAGGAGGCGGAGAGGGAGAGCAAGGCAAAAAGCGAATTCCTTGCAAAAATGAGCCACGAGATCCGCACGCCCATGAATGCAATCATAGGCATGACAGAGCTTATCTCGGACACACCGCTTAATTCGGAGCAGAGGGAATACATCGAAACAGTCAAAAACTCCGCCCATTCGCTTTTGAGACTGGTTGACGATATTTTCGATATATCCAGGATAGAGTCGGGCAAACTTGGGCTCGGAGACATTACATTTAATATATCCCCTCGTTACCACGCTCTGCGTGGTAACGCATTCTCACGCGGAGCATGGGAACGAGTGGGAGGCGAAGGGGGATTTTCGTCTGCCCTGAAAATTCTACTTGTAGAAGACAACCCTGTAAATCAAAAGGTCGCAGTCATCTTGTTAAAAAAGAGAGGACATATTGTAACAACGGCAAATAACGGTTTAGAGGCAATCGATAAGCTCGGCCATGAGGATTTTGACATTGTGCTTATGGATGTTCAGATGCCCGAGATGGACGGATTCGAGACAACAAAGCTCATCCGCGATCCATCGTCTCCGGTAAGGAATCACAATATCAAGATAATAGCTATGACGGCGCATGCAATGAAGGGATACAGGGAAAAGTGCATCGAGGGAGGAATGAATGACTATATATCGAAGCCGTTGAGCAAAGAAGAAATGTTCGGCAAAATCGAAGGAATACCAATGCCATATCTCCACACTGAAAAGGAGGGGAGCAAAACAGACGGAGATGAAATCATAGACAAGAAATATCTCTTAAATATGTTCGAGTGGGATAGAGAGGCAATAAAGAAACTCTTCGATGCCTTTATGGAGGATATCCCTCAGACTATGGAAGAGATGCAAAAGGCGCTAAATACGGGAGAGAGTAAAATTTTGAGCAGGAAAGCCCATTTCATTAAAGGGGGAGCGGGAAACATAGGGGCGAACATTTTAAGGGCGGCTGCTTCGGAGCTCGAAAAGGCAGCGGAAGACGGAAATACCAGAAATGTGGCCAGGTTATACAAAAAGATGGAATTCGAGCTCAACAGGGTTTTGAGGGAAATACGGGATTTTTAAAAAAAGAAAGATTTTTAGCCACGGATGGACACGGACTTTTAACTAATTCCATTGTAAAATTATCAATGAAAATTTAGTAATTAGTGGAGTGTCCCTAAAGTTCATTTACTGTCATTCCGCACTCGATGCGGAATCCAGTCTTTGATTTTACTGGATTCCCGCTTACGCGGGAATGACAAACGATGGTAAAGCTATTTGTGGGACTATCCATTAGCAATGAAGGAAATAATTAAATTTGAAATGCTATCCCCAATTGATGCTTTTGGGGATTTACATTTTGCATTGAAGTCTGTATTTAGTCCGTGAAAGTCCGTGGCAGATTTTTATGTTTTCCTATAGCAGACGTTTAATCGGCGGGAGAAAGTTCTCCTCTACAACAGGTTTTATCACAATATCGCTGACGCCGATGGCTTTGAGCTCGTTATAGCTTTCCTGTCCCGGCTTCGGAAGCGACGATGTTGCGACAATAATCGGGATTTTTGAAAAGAGGCTGTTCTCTTTTAATGACTTAATAAGATTCATCCCATCCATATTAGGCATGTCCAGATCGGTAATGATAAGATCGGGCGGGGAGATTTCCACTTCTTTTATTGCCTCGGCTCCATCCTCCGCTTCGGTAATATCCGCCTCTATCCTCTTTGTTATAATATCTTTCATCATCCTGCGGTGAGCCTCCTGGTCATCGGCTATGAGTATGTGTTTTGCAAGGAGCGGGGTATCTATAAAAAATGTCGTTCCTTCTCCGTCTCTGGATTTCACCGTGATATTTCCTCTGTGAGCCTCGATTATATCCATGCAGAACGGAAGTCCCAGCCCGCTCCCCTTTTCGCCATGAGTTCCTATAGATGTTGTTTTTACCTCATACTTAAAAATGTCCGGCAGAATTTTCGGAGAAATGCCTTTGCCGTTATCCGCAACCGCAATGCAATTTTGTCTGTCTTCGGGCGCATAAATGGTTATCTGTCCGCCGGTATTAGTAAACTTTACGGCATTGGAAAGCAGGTTGTTCAATACCCCGCCATAAAGCGCCGGGTCTGCTCGTATCATCATATCTTCAGAAATATTATTTAAAATCGAGATTCCCTTTCTGTCCGCAGCAGGACGGATAATCTTAATCTTATCATCGGCAACAGCGCGCAAGCGGAGTGTCTTCTTGACAGGGGTTATTTTACCCGTCTTCAGCTTGCCGATGTCCAGAAGCTCATTAATAAGGGTTACAAGAGATTTTAATGTAGCGGAAATTATGGAAAGGTTTTCCGGGGCATCATTGCTTTCTCCCTTCCTCATGTTTTCGAGTGTATGCTCCATAAGCTGGTAAACACCTATCATTGGAGAGCGCAGATCGTGGGATACGATTGAGATATACTGGTCTTTGAGCTTTGTAACTTGTTTAAGCTCCTCGATGAGGGCGATATTTTTAAAATGCAGTGTGATGGAGGATGTAATCGTCTTGTTTACCCTGATGCTGTAAACGCCGACTACCACTACATAAAATGCCGATAGAATACTGACGGCATATCCGAATGTTCCGCCTTCCAAAAAACAGCGGTATGAATACTGTAATATGGCAGGAAAAGTCCATAGCATAGGCACTTCCTTGATACTTGAATGAGAGACGGTAGTGGTCGCAGCAAGTGAGCACATAACAAGGATAAGAAGGGACTGCAGCCCGATGCTATTTGGTGGAAATAGGAGAAAAGCCGACGCCCCCCAGAATATGCCTGAAATCAGAGTGCTTAACATAAATCCCTTTTTCCAAGGATAAGGATCGAATATGCTGTCCGTCACTTTTTTAAACTTGAAGAATATATAGAATCTCCATACCGCTACACCGGTTACCAATATCATCCATAAAATTGCATTTATATGCGGGACGAAATTCCAGGAAACGACCGTCAGGATAACTGCAACAATATAGGATGAAACCTGCATCATGGGAATCTGTCCCACTGCAAGGAGTATCTGCTCCCTTAAAACATTCTTCTGCAAGTTTGCGGAGACTCCATTTTCAGCAGCAGCGCCGTTCTGACAATTAACCGATAATGTTTTCATATTTGCAAAGTCCATTTCATCATTAAGTATTATCCCAAAAAATGCGTGAAAGACCTTATGTCCCTTCCGCTTGCCGTTCAGAC
>CAYMMR010000195.1:0-5470 GCA_964391545.1 uncultured Nitrospinota bacterium
AAATACTTTTTGAGAAGATTCAAAGAAAGATAAAATGCAAAGATACCTTATGGCTTTTTAAAACTATTATCGATGGAAGCAATAAACAGGAGGAAGTAATTGATTATTTTACTGGAGATGATATTTTTAAACCTTTTACAAGGAGAAAAGGAATACCCATTGGCAACCTGACGAGTCAGTTTTTTGCAAATATCTATCTTAACGATTTAGACCATTATTTGAAAGAAAACCTCAAGTGCAGATATTACATCAGATATGTTGATGACATAACAGTGTTTGAAAATGATAAAAAAAGACTTTGGGAGATAAAGGCATGTGTAGAGAAGTTTTTAGAAAAAGACAGGATCAAACTTCATTCTAAAAAAACTTATGTTGCATCTGTATCAACCGGCATTGACCATATTGGATATAGGGTTTTCACGACACATAGATTGTTGAGAAAGGATAACAGTATAGGGTTTATAAAAAAACTGAAACGGATGAATGCACTTTACCGTCTTGGATATATTACATTTGAAAAGTTGAATGCCTCTGTGCAAAGCTGGATTGGACACGCAAGCCATGCGGATACATTCGGATTGAGGAGGAGTGTATTTGAAAAGACTATTTTTTCCATAGCTTCATTCAGGACATTAGTTACACCCTGAAATAAATTCAGGGCAAGCTTTTAAACTTTTAGTCTTTTACACTTTTACCCTTTTCTGCGATAAAATTACAAAATCCGTATCCCCCTTATTCCCCTTCTATTAAAGTCTATGGTGACTTAAGTATTAAGGCTATTATTGATAGTGGTCGTTTACATCGATGATCTCAACACTATCCTTTTCATGAAATATAAAAATTGCTCTGTATTTTCGGTCTATCCTGAAACTCCATATACGCATTTTTCTCGGTTCGAGCAACTTGGTTTTCAAACCTGGGTGGAAGGGATTTTTCTCGAAAAGGCTTATCTGCTTCTCGAATTTCTTTTCAAGATTTCTACTTTTAAGATAATCGCTAATCTCCGGGTGGAGAGGAAAAATTTTCACTTTTTGAAATAAGAAGAACGTTTGAGACCTTTCTCTAAACTTCCGAGAAATTCCTTATTGTAGAGCTTTGTCTGTTTGAATGCCTTAATAATTTCTTCTACTCTTTTCGTGGGCGGAGGGGAAAAAATATCTTCCTCGATAATTTGGCGAAGGTATTCATAGCGAAGTCTTTTGTCAAACAATTCCTGATATTCTTTTTTAGAAATAACTACAGTATCCATATCCATCGAAGCAACTCTACCATAATATGAGATAAAAATCAAACCCCTGTCTTATTCCAGTAGCAAGGTAAAGGGTCGTCCTGTTATTAACCATCTCTCTTAAAAAACATCTTTTTCCTTCTGTCAAAATCTAATGAGACTACCTGGCTTGTTTTAAACTCGATTTCTTCTTTGAATGTGTAATTGAATTCCCCTTCATTTTCGGAATCTCTCATTTTGATCGATACAATGCGATTGCCGGGCTCGACCATGAATTTATTATAGTAGAATACTGCCCCGTCTTTTCTAATGCCTGTCGGTTTATGTGTTTCCGAAAATATTTTTACATCATCGATATATAATTCGATGTATACGGGAAATCTCTCTCTTTTTCCGCAATCTTTTTCCTCTCCCTTTTTCTTTGTCATGTGGATAAGCCCCATTCTCATTTTTTCCTGATATGCATGGACCTCTTCGTCCGTGCAGTCGTGTATTTTAGGGCTTGTGTGTTTAAAGCCTATTTTTAACATCGCCTTATCGCTTTTAAAAAATGGGTAGGAAAGGCTCGAAAAAATCAGAACGAAGATTGCCGGCAGCAAAAAGGAAAGGAATGCCGGAGTTGCTAATGCCTTTTTTATTGACTCTTGACCCCTGACCCCCGACCCCTGACCCCTGATTTCATTATTGAAAAGGTTAACCTCTTCGATAAATTTTTCCGTTTCGGCAGCAGAGAGCCAGCAAGTCCTGACCTTAGAGATTCCGGATTTCGGATTACGGATTTCGGATTTTAAAGAAGGTTCTCTTTCTCCTCTAAGTCTTTCCTGCAGCCATATATTCCCTTCCCGGTAATTGCAGTCCCCAATTTTACATCCGCATATAATAATGCCGTCTGCGCCTGAATCGAGGGAATATTCTATTATAGAGGGATGGATTATGCCTATACATGGAAAAGTAATTATTTCTACATTCGGGGATATTTTAAGGGTATTAGTTCCATGCTCTAATAACTCGCTTACACGAACACTCTTTTCACAGACAAATCCTAATATATTCGGCAATTTTTCGGCCCCGCTTTTTAATAAAGAGGGGGGAGAAGACGGTGATAAAAGCCTGGATATATTTTCCTTTACACCTTTGTCCGTCCACTGTCCCATATTAATTGCATTGAAACTGCAAGAGCCGATACATATACCGCAGCTTACGCATCTCGATTTAACTACTTCTGCAAGCGGCTTATCTCCTTTGGATTTCATGTATACAGCCTCGTAGGGGCAGTCCATGTAGCATAATGTGCAGCCTACGCAATCCTTTGTAACGACTTCAGCCTTTTCCTGAGATAGTTTTGCTTTGCTCACTCCAAGCTTTGTAATCCATGGGACACTTATAAATAGTGCAGAAAAGAAGGTAATAGTTATCAACGATGCCCATGAAGGTATTACCGCCATTATGGGATAGAGAAACAGGAAAAACCAGTCTATTGGAACCGAGGAGATAATTTTATGCAGGTCTGCGGCAGGCGCGCTCGATACCGGTTTTAATACGGATATAATGAGCAGAACAAATACTATGACAACGGATACCCATCTGTATGGATTGATGACAGGACGGGATATCCTGAAGTAGTGAATCCAGATGCCGAGAAATAATAATACAGGAATAACTATATGTAAAAAAAGGATAACAAAAAAGAAGAGATTCGTAACAGTGCTGTTGTTCATAAAGGCGAGAGAGAGGGGCTCGCTTAATATAGGTATAAAATCGGCAATTTCGGATGTAATTATGGCAATCACCTGAGCCCTCTCATCCCATACCAGCCAGTATCCTATGATGCCGGAAAACCATGTAAAGAGAAGGATTGACACTCCTGAAACCCATGCTACCCATCGTCCATTCTTATATCTGCCGAGGATAAATTCACGAAAGGCATGGAGTAGCATGGCTATTATTAAGCCGTCGGCAGTGTAGCGGTGGAGGCTTCTTATAATGCCTCCGTAAAAACGCTGCTCCTCCGTTATATATTGAACCGATTTATAAGCGCCTTCGACGCTAATTTCATAGAACAAGAAGAGGTAAAGCCCTGTGAATAGCAATATCCACATTAAAAAAAGGGCGATTGCCCCGAGATAGTAGAAGGGATTGTATTTTGGGGTGAATATGCTATTCCCCCATCCTTCTATAGTCAGCCATAGTCTTTGAACAGTGTTGAGTGTTGAGTGTTGAGTGTCGAGTGGAGTCTCCATGTAAATCATGTCTTTGTCCTCTTCAGAAGGGGGATTAATATATTCAGAACATAAGCAGCCCCGCCTAAAATGGCAATAAGCCCTCCGAAACCCATTATTGCCATCCCTGCCATTTTTGTAAAATCATCGAGATTCTGCGCCTCGCCGTAGGTTTTTCTCGGGACGCCGTGTGTCCCTGCCCAAAACATTCCGAGTATAAACAGCATCTGCCCTATGCCGTATAAATAGGGCTGTATTTTTGCCATCTTTGAATCCGGAATTTTTCTGTTTAATAATGGCAGGATGTGGTAGGACAGCCCCATAAACGACAGGGTAACGCCTCCTATAACTCCATGGTAATGGGATGGAATCTTGACATCTATGCCCTTAATTGCAAGAGACAAAATTCCCCCTGTCGAGAATACGATAATCGATAAAATCAGTGAAGAAAATCCCGGGTCGCCCCAGGGCAATCTCTTCAATATGGAGGCGGTGCTTTCATCGTCTTTAAAAATATTTGTGGCTAAGACTATAGAGATTGCAAAGGCGACTGCAAGCGGTCCTAAGCCGAACTGCATGAGACGGGTGAACCATTCCCTCAAATCAACGCTTAATATATCGAATAAAAAATAAAAGAAAGGGGCGGGCAATGTAAATGCGAAAGAGATTAATGCAAAGAGCATTGCAGGCCGGTCAGGCATCGGAGATTTTTTTAAAGTAATCTGCGACAAGAGTATCCATGCGCAAATCATCCCGAAGGTATTTGAGAACTGAAGTATATGTCCTCCTCCCCAAAAGAGTCTCTCGAAATACATATTGATATTGAGTGTAGCCGGTAAAAAAATATACGAGAGGAAAAAGCATGATATTGCAATCAGGACAGTTAAACCGGTAAGGGTTAGTATAAAAGGAACAGGGGTGAAAAAATACTGCATTCCGCTCCTGCCGGCATTTTTTATAGTGGAGAGCAGCGTATTCAATATGGTTGCAAAAATTCCGGATGCGAATAAAATTAATCCTGTATAAAAAACAGGGTGTGTAAGGACAGGTATATAGTTTGCCAGCAGAGGCTCACCCCATGCCTTTAATCCCGCGATAATCAGCAGAATAGTTCCCGATACAGAGAGCACGAAACCGAGCCATCCCAAAGGGATGCTGAATACCTCCCCCTTTAAGCTTGTCCCTGCATGGTTTAAGCAGGGGAAAACAGTGCTTGACACTATCCAGAGGACGCCTTCAAATGCTAAAAACCATATAACAACGGACAGAATGACATGGATTACGAGGGCGGTATACAAATAATTTTTCGCAGGCATGAGTTCCTGAATAAAGGGGGTTCTCGACATTGCCAGAAGAAAGGCGAATATACCCGCAAAAATCAGAGTGGAGACAGCAAAGAATAGCCATGAATAGATTAACCTATAAGTCCCTTTGCTTATTTTTTCAGGATTTAAAAACTCCATTTAGGAAAAATTCTCCCCTAAAAAGAAAAACCCCCGCCCCCACACCTATTCCTGTGGTTGACGATGCCCATTTAGTCCAACTCAACTCCCGCGGGAATAGGTGTGGGGGCGGGGTAAAAAGCCATAGCAAGACTCTGTCTTACCGAGCCTTTTAACTATCTTATATCTTATTTGGCTGCGGCAGCAATTTTGGCTTTAGCTTCTTTAATAGCCGCTCTTTTCTTTTCTGCCCGTTTCTTAGCCTTTACTCTTATCTTATGCTGAACCCTTTTATGCTTGCTATTCGATCTTGCCATAAAATCTCCTATGATTAGTGCCGGTTATTTTCTTCCTAATTATTTTTTTAACATCCCTATACATGAGTGTCAAGCTTTTTTGTTTCAGACGGCCTATCTATATTCTGGACTTCCCCCAAAAAAGCGGACACCGAGATAAGCATGAGTAGAATATAACAAACAGCACAAAAAGGAGGAAGTCTCTCTCTGTCAAGCCAAAGTAGAAACCCCAAAATAGACATTGAATTGCAAACCTATTGAAATATTTGTCATTTCGAACACCCA
>CAYMMR010000196.1:0-5461 GCA_964391545.1 uncultured Nitrospinota bacterium
CAATGACAGGTCAGACAAGCACTTAACCCAAGAATCGCTCAATTTAGGTTTAAAATATTTTAACAAGGATAGACAGGATGAACAGGATAAAAGAGATAACAAAGATTTTTAAATATCCTGTTTATCCTGTTCATCCCTGTAATAATTTTTTTATTGTTTTAATCTGTGTCATCTGTGAAATCTGCGGATAAAGGTTTTTAAGGTGAAAATCGGTTTTTTCTCCAGAATCCAGAACAAGATATTTCTCTCTTTGATGGTGGCGGCGATTCTGCCGATAGGATACTTCGGCTATCACAGCATAAAGTCTGCAAGCAGTTCTCTGCAGGACGATGCCCTGATGAAGATGTATCTCGATGTTTTTTCCAGGGGCAAGGATATAGAGAACCATTTGAATAATTCGAGGGCAGATCTGCTTTACCTGCGGTCTTCCGCCCCTTTGGAGTATCTTTTGGAGGCTATAGAATTGAATGACATTGCCTCGTTTACCTATTGGAGGACCCTTCTGGAAAAAGAGTTTTTTAACCTCGTAGAGCAGAAAGCCATTTATCTGCAGGCAGGCTTTTTATCTTTTAACGGAGATGAGATGGTATTGGTTGCCTATGACATGCGCCATCCCGTCATACTTCCTAAAAGCAGTCTGCACAACCAGAGGGAGAGCCTATATTTTCAGACAGCGGCAAAGCTATCTCAAAACGAGATCGCATCCATCCCGTTGAGAAACTATTTAATTAAGGGCCTCGCTCTTTCCAATATAGCGCTGATACGCTATATTGCCCCTGTTCACAGCAGGAGCGGAAAATGGATGGGCGCCATATACCTCGATGTAACCGGAAGGCATCTCCACGATACCATGAAAAGAGCGATTGGAGATAAATCTTCCCGGATATTTCTTGTAAATAACAAGGGATTCTATTTTTTTAATCCCGAATGGGAGACGGAAGACGGTTTGTTGGATACGACCGAGACCTCCGATAATATAAACGATACATATTCAAAGGCAGTTGCTTCTCAGGTGTTATCGGGGAGATCCGGGGTAATAATGGACGATAACGAAAACCTGTTTGCCTATACGCCCATATTTCCGGATGAAAGGAATAAGGAGTTTTATTATACGGTTGTCGAGAGCTATCCTAAGAATATGCTGACGGCAGGCGTAAAGGATTATAAGAGATTGTTTATAGCCGCTATTCTTGCCGCAGTTATCCTGACTATAATAATAGGCATATTTATTTCAAAAATGCTTACATATCCTATTTCGAGGCTCAAAGAGGGCGCTCGGTTGATTGGAAAGGGCAACCTGGACTACAGGCTGGATATAAGAAGCGGCGATGAGGTCGAGGAGATGGCCGGCGAGTTTAATAATATGGCAGAGAAACTAAAGATATACAGCCGCTGCCTCGAGGAAAAGGTGGAGGAGAGGACAAGGCAGGTGAGGGATTACGAGAAGCAATTGATTCACTCGGAAAAAATGGCGTCTCTGGGACTGCTTGCGGCAGGGGTTGCCCATGAAATAAACAATCCGATAGGCATCATAATAAACAGGATAGAGGCGTTAAAAATGGAGAATACAAACGGCGATATACCGGAAAAAGTTGTTAAGGATCTGGATACTATGATGCATCACGCCATGAGGGTCTCCAAAATAACGGGAAATCTTCTCTCTTTTTCGCGGGAGTCGTCTTATGAATTCAACCCCCAGGATATAAATAAGATTATCGAAAGGGTGTTGATGTTCCTCGAAGGCTCCATATCCAAAAAAGGCATAATGCTCGAAAAATCTCTTTATAATGAATTGCCTCTTGTATTTGGCAGCGCTGCCGGATTGGAGCAGGTGTTTTTAAATATTATACATAATGCAATGGATGCAACGAACAGCGGAGGAAGAATAAGCATCGAGACGGCGTGTAAGTCTGGAGCCGCGGGCAAAGAAAATGGATTTGTAAATATTATTATTTCCGATACGGGCAATGGAATATCCGGCGAATATATAGGAAAGGTATTCGACCCCTTTTTTACCACTAAGGAGATTGGGAAGGGGACAGGGCTGGGGCTATCCATAAGCTACGGAATCATTAAAGAGCATGGAGGGGATATAAAAGTCGTCAGCGAAATATCGAAAGGAACCGCCTTTACGATAATGCTGCCTGTAATGGAAGAGTAAGAACAAAAACATGATTAGCCACGGATTTTCACGGACAAAATCAAAACAAGAAATTAAGAAGATGAGAAGATAAGAATTCTCAACCCTTTAACCGCTATCTTCTTTTTTTAGTCTGTGTAAGTCCGTGGCAAGTTTTTATAATTTTATTGAAAAAATTAATTTTATTTCTCTTTTTTGCCTCCGGTATAAGCGGGCTTGTTTATGAAATCGTATGGACGAGGATTTTTACCCTGACCTTTGGCAATACGATCTATGCCATCAGCACCGTGCTTACGGCATTTATGTCGGGGCTTGCCGCAGGCAGTTTCATATTCGGAAGAATAGTAGATAGACTCCGAACCCCGGACTCCGGACTCCGAGCTCTTAACTCTCCCCTTGCTCTCTATGCAGTCCTTGAAATATGTATAGGAATTTCCGCCCTCGCCGTTCCCTATCTCCTCGGCATATCGGATAATCTCTATTTTTCGATTTTAGGAGATAGAGATCCGTCCTCGTTTTTTTCCAATCTCATCAGATTTTCTTTCTCATTTATTTTGCTCTTTATCCCGACCACGCTTATGGGAGGAACACTGCCTGTATTGAGCAGATATTTTGTTCATAGGATGGAAGAACTTGGATGGAATGTAGGGGTCTTGTATGCAATAAATACACTGGGCGCGGTGATAGGTTGTTTTATGACAGGGTATATATTTATATCGGGCCTCGGCATCGGAAATACTACACTTATAGGAGTCTCGATAAATATTATAGCCGGGATTGTTGCAATGGTTATTGCAAAGGGTCAAGGGGCAAGGGTCAAGGGTCAAGAATCGGATGACACTGATCAAAGCTCGAAGATTAGCATTAAAGTATCGAAGGCAAAAGGACAGAAGTTAAAAGTTAAAGGAAGCGACTTGCCCCTTGCCCCTATACCCTTGACCCTTCTTATCTTCTTCTGTCTTTCCGGTTTTACTTCTCTTTCCTACGAGATACTCTGGACAAGGGCGTTCTCCCTGACCTTTTATTCGACGATATATCTTTTCAGCAACATATTGACCGTATTTTTGCTTGGAATCGCAATCGGGAGTTTTATATTCACGAAGGTTATAAATCCCCTCTCACCCCCTTGTTACCACGCTCTGCGTGGTAACACGTTCCCACGCAGAGCATGGGAACGAGTAATGGGGCAGGGGGGGGGTGGTTTGGTAAGACTCTTTGGTATTGCCGAATTTTTAATAGGCATCTGCGCTTTGTTTAGCATCATATTTTTTCAATGGCTGCCAACAGGGGTGAACAGCATCGGCTCTCTTTTCGGGGAGATGACATGGCAGAAGAATATACTGACAATCTTTATTATCGCCCTTATTGTTATGATTATCCCCACGCTCCTTATGGGCATTACCTTTCCTCTTATTGGAAAACTTTACGCCGATGATTTGAAACTGCTCGGCAGGAAGATAGGGGATGTGTATTCTGTGAACACTGTAGGAAGCATTGCCGGCTCTTTTTCCGCAGGTTTTTTACTCATACCTTTTTTGGGTATACAGAAAGGCATCCTGATTATGGCATTTATAAATTTGCTCATGGGGATTATCATTATCTATATGAGTTCTATAGGAATTAACAGGTCTAAAGACCCGTTTCTACGATGGGGAGGTGCAGCATCGGCTATTATCATTGTTTTTGCCATTGTCAGAATTGCAACGGCAGGGCTCGATATGGGTGTCGGCTACAACCTGAACGGGAATATACTCTTTTCAAAAGAGGATGCAACGGCTACTGTTAAGGTTGTGGAGGATAGGAACAGCGGTTTTCGCACCTTGATGGTAAATAATTATTCACTTGCAACAAGCGGAGATGTAGCAGTGAGGTTCGGTCATATACCTCTCCTCTTGCATGATAAACCCGAAGATGTCCTTGTAATATCACTCGGCTCCGGCATAACCCTCGGCGCTGTGGGACGGCATCCTGTTAAAAATATCGAATGTGTGGAGATTGTTCCTGCTACAGTAGAGGCATCGGGCTTTTTTGAAAAGGAGAATCGTAATATAGTGCAGGACCCGAGGGTTAAGCTTACACTATGGGACGGCAGAAATTATGTCCTTACATCACGGCGGAAATACGATGTCCTCATATCCGATTTGTTTCAGCCTGACAGTGCAGGCACAGGCAATCTTTATTCAATCGAGCATTATCAAAACAGCAGGGAGAAGCTGAAGAAAGGGGGCTTTATGGCGCAGTGGCTGCCGCTATATCAGCTTTCAACAGAGGATTTGAAGGTTATAACGGCTACATTCTCACGAATCTTCCCTCATGTTACGGTTTGGTATGGAGATATAAACAGTATCAAGCCCACCCTTTTGCTTCTCGGCTCCGAAGCTCCATTACAGATAGATATATCGCAATTGCAGGATAAGATGAGGCAGGATGGAGTTCTTTCCGATATGTTGGAGAAAGATAATGTCCTGTCCTTTTTGAGCTTCTTTATCATGGACGAAAAGGGGGTATCGGAATTTATTAATGGCTCGACAGTAAATACAGATGACAGACCATATATTGAATTCTCTGCGCCAAAATATATATGGAGCCGCTCCCGATTGGCAGTCCAAAATTTTAGGGAATTAAGTAAATTCAGGGAATTACCCGATTCTATACTCCCAACTCCCAACTCCCAACTCCAGACTTATTTTAAGGGGAGGGGTCATATCATACAGGGAAGGATATACCATGCCGATGGGCTGTTCGATAAAGAGATGGAGGAATATAGGATGGCGGAGATGGAAAACCCTTTTGACCCGTATCTTGCATTTGCATATTTTGAGCTGGGATATGAGTATTATTTAAAGGGCGAATATAATAATGCCGTGCCGGGACTCGAGAGGGCAAGACTTATCAACGGGGATTTAAAAGAGGCGCAGTTCTATCTTGCGAAGTCTTACTATCGGTTGGGAATGAAATCGGAGTATGAGGAGATATTAAGACAAAACCCTGAGTTTGTGAAGTAATTTTGAGACTGCTGAAAAACACTTAAAAACTGTCATTGCGACCCCCTGAATGATTCAATCAGGGGGGAAGCAATCTCGTTTCATATAGTCAATAGGTTATAGATTGCGGAGCCTGTTCCGAGCGAAGCGAGGAATCTCTTGATTAGAGTTTGCTTCGGCTTTGCCTCGCAACCGCTTTCGCTTCTCGCAATGACAACAAAAATGGACTTTTTCAGGGTTCTCAAATTTGAGGCAGAAGGATTTTCCCCCATGAGCGATAAACTTAAACACATCATCATCTACACCCTTCTCGGAATCGCTGCTGCGGTTACGGGCA
>CAYMMR010000197.1:0-5450 GCA_964391545.1 uncultured Nitrospinota bacterium
TTATGATTTGCACAGATAAAAAAACAGTAAAAATCATAAAAAATCAGTGTCCATCGGTGTCAAAAAAATTTTATAATTTCCTATACATGAACAAAAGAAAAAGATTAAGGAGAATGGGAAAATTGGGGAACGGGAGAAAAATATTAACAGGGATATACAGGATAAAGGGGATAATTTTTCGATCTAAAATTCCTTGTCTTTATCCTTTTCATTCCTGAATCAAGTTCAGGACAAGCTCTGTCTATACATGTAAAATAGTTTTGTTTTTTCTCCCTTTTCTCCCTTCTCCTTAATGGTTTTTATAATTTCCTCAAATAAGGCTCTACTATAATATCCTCTATATTCACCCTCAACGGGAGAGATGCAAGATACACAACCAAATCTGCAATATCCTCCACTTTATTTATGTAAAGGGAATTAAATTCCCCCTCACCCTTACCCTCTCCCCAAAGGGGAGAGGAAGCAGAAGAAGTTCCCTCTCCCTTCAGGGAAGAAGAATGGAGGGGTTTTGAATCCACCATATAGGGATAGATTATATGCACTTTTATGTTGTAAGGTTTTAATTCCTTTGCCAGTGACTTTGAAAATCCTACTACTCCAAACTTCGACGCGGAATAAACAGACTTTCCCC
The DNA here is from genome assembly GCA_964391545.1 of uncultured Nitrospinota bacterium. Taxonomy (GTDB): domain Bacteria; phylum Nitrospinota; class Nitrospinia; order UBA9942; family UBA9942; genus JACQEW01. The sequence continues at coordinate 632 of CAYMMR010000197.1, forward strand.
TAAGCCCGATACTGCCCCCTATTGACGAAAAATTTATCATAGTCCCGCTCTTTCTCTCAACCATTCCTTTCAGCACAGCCTTTGTGCAGAGGAACATCCCCTTTAAATTCGCCCCCATTATCTTTTCCCAGTCTTCGAGGGTGGTATCCAAAATAGGCTTTTCCAGATATTGCCCTGCATTATTTATAAGAATGTCTATCTTTCCAAATTTATCGAGAGCCTTTTCTATCATTATATTAACCTGTTTCTCACTGCAAATATCGGTTTTTATCGCCAGAGCAATTCCACCTTCATTGATTATAATTTTTGCCGTGTCTTCCAACTCCGATTGGCTCCTCGATACTAGCACCACCGATGAGCCTGCCTTTGCCATTGCAACGGCAATCCCCTTCCCTATCCCCCTTCCGGCGCCTGTAATTAGCGAGACTTTATCTTTTAGATTATTCATCGAATTTTACAATCAAAGGGCTCTCTTTTGTCTCCCATATCCCTTTATCCACATTCTTTCCATCTTTAAAGGCGAGAAAGCTATATTTGCCGTAGTGAACGAGTTTTCCGCCTGCCGCCCTTATGCCGTCCGGGCTAAAACCAATGATTATCATTACAGCCTTATCGGAATTAAATTTATTGGGAATAGTCAGGACGGTAAAATCGCCTTTGTCTCTATAAGCTCTATTATTAATAGTAATTTCATCTGTCGTTATCGATGAGCTATCCGGCAGCCTGTCAATTAGCTTTTCCAATATCTTGTTTTCCTTTAAGCCTCCAAATATGTAAAGAGAGTTATTTTTAATGTCTTCGACTGTCAAATCCGAATCTTTTTTCATAATCGGCGGAGACTTTCCTTCCGAAAAAACACCCGCAATCTCTCCATAGGCATTTATAATTTCTTTATTCCCCCCTGTCGGCAGCACAATTATCCTGTTTTTACCGCCCATTACCCTGCTTATCGTTGCCGGTATCTCTTCCTTATGCAGAAGCCTGAATATATCTGCATCGGGGTCTATGGATAATACCAATGGCCTGCTGCTTGTTTTTATCTCTATGGATTCTTCTTTGTCCTTTACCCCGACCGGTTTTTTTATTGTTTCTTTTTCGGTTTTAATTTCTATAGGAACATTTAATATATAAGGAAAACCTCCCCTCTCCCCTCCTTCTGAAGGAGGGGAAAAAGGGGTGGTAGGTCTTCCCTCCTGAATTATTTTAAATGATGTAATATAAGCTCCATCGGTATCCTTGCCTCTTACCCCTTGATCCTTGACCCTTAAAAAAGGCGCTCCTTTATCTTCTATCCACTGCTTAAAAAACCGGTCAAGAGATTCACCTTTGACATCTTCAAAAATTCTTTGAATATCTTTCCATGAAGTTATTTTAAAGGACTGTCTTTTTATAACCTCTTTAATTGCGGTAAAAAATTTTTCCTCGCCCATCTCCACCCTCAGCATGTGAAATACAAAGGCAGACTTGTTATATCCAACTGCCCTTGTGAATGTCTCCGTGCGGCTTTTGAAATCCTTAAGTGGAAAATCATTCCCTTCATTTATATAGCTTGCATAACCCCTCAGCATTTCTTTCCTATAATTAACGCCCTCCCCTTTCAATTCCTTATAATAATGGTCTGCGAGATAAGTCGTAAGCCCCTCGCACCAGTTTCCCGATTCATAGTCTACATAGATTGAATTTCCAAACCAGTTATGGAGGATTTCATGCCCGAGAGATGTATCCTTTATAAAGGGGAGTCTTAACACCTCCTGCCCAAGCAGGGTAAAGGTGGGAAAGCCGTAGCCTGTCGGCAGGAAGTTGGATACCACGCTGAATTGTCCAAAAGGGTATCTGCCGATGAGCCCGTCATAGAGCTTTAAATAATTTTTTACGGATTCGATATATCCGGCAGACAGATTCTCATCTTCGGGGAAAAAATATGTGTATATCTTTATATCTTTATATTTATCCTCGGAAATTTTATATCTGCCGCCGACAAGGACTATCTCCTCCGCAGGATTCAAGAACTCGAAGCTGCTTACGACCCTCTTTCCAATCTCCTCTCTCTTTACCCTGTCTCCTGCCGCAATAAATTCATAACCTTTCTCCGAATCTATAGTTATTTTATAGGAGAAAAATTCAACCCTCACCCTTTCCCTCTCCCCGGCGGGGAGAGGGGACTCCTTTACTTCCCCTCCCCTTTGGGGAGAGGATTGAGGTGAGGGGAGATTTTCATCTCCTTCTAATGCAGGATACCATAGAGCGGCGGGTGATAGAAAAGTCCCTTCCTCTCCCATATAGCCCACTGCCTCGTCAGATATAAATTCCCTCGAAAACTTAGGACTTTCGGGTTTTTTATCGAAGGTAATGGAATATTTTATTTCAAATGCAAGACTTCCTTTTTCACTTGCACTATCCCTAAGATTTATATCGGCCTCATATACCCTCTTATAAAATGAATGCTCTTTTAATTCTCCTTTGAATTCTGCAGCAATTCCATCGAGTCTTATTTCTGCAATCTTCGTATTTTCATTGAATAATAATTTTACCCTCTCTCCTTTGTAGTCCTTTATTGTGAGCTTATCAACAGCAGAGAGGCTGTGATTTCGAGTATCGACTTTTATTGAAATTTCGTGGGAATCGATCGGATAAGCAAAACCGAAGGCTGAAGGCTGAAAAAGATAGAGAAGACAGAAGACAGAAGTCAGACGGCAGGGGACAGAGGACAGAGGACAGAAAATAAAAGTCTGTCTTCTGTCTTCTGCCTTCTGTCTTCTGCCCCCTGACTCATAACTCATAACCCTTAACTCATTACCGGCAGTCTTATGGTAAACTCCGTCCCCTTGCCAATACTGCTTTTCACCGAAATTTCCCCGCCGTGACCCTCTACTATCTCCTTGCATACGGAGAGTCCAAGACCGGTCCCCTTCCCTATCTCTTTTGTGGTAAAAAAGGGCTCGAATATTTTATCCAATTTTTCTTCCGGTATGCCGTGTCCTGTGTCGGACAGGATTATCTCCGCATATTTATTATTTACCCTTGTGGCAACGGTAATATCTCCTCCATCAGGCATTGCATCCCTGGCGTTTGTAATGAGATTCAAAAATACCTGCTCCAATTGATTGGATATTGCCAATACGCTTCCTCCGGTTTGAGAAAATTTTTTTACTATGCCTATTTTCTGCAGTATCCCCTGTCTCTCTATAAACTCTATAAAATTCTCCAGAAGCCGATTTATCTCCACCATCTTTCTCTCCTCTTCGGGCTTTCGCGCATACTGGAGGAGACCCTTTACTATATAGGCAATTCTGTCTGTATTCCGTTTTATAATATCGAACCCCTCTATCCCCTTCTGTATTTTTTCGGACAATTCCTTATTATCGGACAATATCTCCTTTAACTCCTTCAATATCTTAAGCAGCATATGTATCTTCAGGTTTATAGAGGTTATTGGATTATTTATCTCATGGGCGACGCTTGCCGCCAATTTTCCTATGGATGCCACCTTTTCCGCCTGAAGCAGTTTTTTATGGGTCTCTCTCAGCTCCTGCGTCCTCTCCTCAACTTTTCTTTCTAAAGTCTCATTGAGCTGTGCGTTCTCTATCTGTATTACGATGCGGTCTATAAACCTTTGAAGGATTTCCTGGTCCTCCTTTTCAAAATGCACGCCTCCTGCCTTGTCCGTTACATTCAGGACGCCTATAACCTTGCCCTTAATTTTGAGAGGAAGACTTAACAATGCGCTGTATTTATATTCTCCCTCCTTTTTCTTGAACCTCGCATCTTCATTTATATTCTCTATAAACAGCGGTTTTCCCTCTCTCGCCACCTCATTGGCGATCCCGCTGTCCGAGATTTTGCTCTTATATCCCACTATCTTTTTATTCGTAGCTGCCCTGACCACAAGATGCTCCTCTTTATCGTCCAGCAGCATAACCGAGCCTTTATCCGCGCTTATCTGGCTGAGGGTAATGGTTAGCGCCTTTTCGAGCTTTTCATCCAGAGAATAGCTCCATGATGCGAGGGTCGAGGCGACCTTGTTTGCGGATTCTATCTCAAAACCCAGCCTCTCCAGCATCTCCCTCTGGCTTAGTATCAACTGCTTTTCTTTCTCCAATTCAGCCTTTAGCTCGACCTTTTCGGAGGCGTTTTTTATAATACGAAGGATAAAGTCGGGGTCGCCAAACGGCTTCTTTATATACTGAAATACCCCTATCTTAAGGGCATCTACAGCAGCATCATATTTGTCATACCCTGTCATCAGGATGACCTCCGGGGGAAAATCGGTATTTCTAAGCCTTTTTAGCAGTTCTATGCCGTCAATTCCCGGCAGCCTTATGTCCGTGATAATCACGGAAGGCTTAAAAATCTTTGCCTTATTCAAAGCCTCGATGCCGTCCCCCGCAGTTTCTGTCTCAAATCCGCTGCTCGAGAGAAGCTCGGATAGGAGCATGCTGGTATCCTTCTCATCGTCTACAATCAATACCTTTATAGCCATAAACAAAATTTACCACAAAGATACTGAGGATACAAAAGAAAAAGATTAAGGAGAAATGGAGAAATTAGGGAAATGTGGATAAAAAGATATTTTCTTTTTTCTTACTCCATTTCTCCCCTTTTCCCCTTTCTCCTTTTCTTTCTTTGTGTTCTTTCTGCCTTTGTGGTTTAATATCTTTAAGGAGGTTGTTTTGCGGCAGGCATACGAAGATATAATAAAGAAGGTTCGGAAACCATCCAGGTATCTCGGCAATGAGATAAACTCCATTCACAAACCCCCCCTTATTCCCCCCTTTGAACCTCCCCTCTCCCCTCCTTCTAAAGGAGGGGAAAAAGGGGA
>CAYMMR010000198.1:0-5421 GCA_964391545.1 uncultured Nitrospinota bacterium
AAAGAAAAAATAACGGAAGTGAAAAAAAGGTCATTTTTCAGTGTGAACTAATTAAGTTTTTTTCTTTGCATATTCCTGTATCGCCTCCATCAGCTTCGCCTTCTTTATAGGCTTGGTTAGATGAGATGTGCAGCCCGCATCGAGGCTCTTCTGCTCATCCTCTTTAAGCGCATAGGCAGTCAGGGCAATAATCGGCGCGGGTTCCATACCCTTCTCCGACTCCCACTTCCTTATAATTCTCGTAGCGGTATAGCCGTCCATCACAGGCATCTGCATATCCATAAGAACGATGTCATACATGGCTGCCATAAATTTCTCGACGGCCGTCTCGCCGTTTTCTGCGATTTCTATTTTATGAGGGGTCTTTTTGAGATAAGACTCTATAAGCAGGCGGTTATCCCTCGAATCTTCTACGAGGAGAATATTCAAAGGCGGAATATCTTCAAAGGCAACAAGCTTTGCCTGCGGCTCTTTTGCCGCAGTAATTTTTCTCTCTCCGATTGCCGCGGCTATTGCAGCCTTTAATTCCGCTTTTTTTACCGGCTTCACCATGTATTTTGCCATCCCAAGCTCTTTTGCACGTTTTGTATGCCCTTCCCTGTTATCCGATGTGAGCATCATAACGGCCATGCCTGCGAGGGTAGGGTCTTTCTTCATAAATTCCGCCATCTGAAAGCCGTCCATTCCGGGCATGCGGCAGTCGAGCAAAGCAAGGCGATACGGCTCCCCTGCATCCCTCGCACGGATAAGCTCAGAAAGCCCCCCTTCTCCATCTGCAGCCTCGTTTACAAGCATGCCCCATTCGAAGAGCATCTCCCTCAATATCATCCGGTTCGTTGCATTGTCGTCTACGATAAGAATTTTTATTCCGCTCATGTCAACCTCGGCCGGCAAGACCCTTTTTTTATCTTCGGATTGAACGGCGAATCTTGCAGTAAAATAAAATGTGCTGCCTTCTCCTTCTTTGCTTTCCACCCAAATCCTGCCTCCCATCATCTCTACGAGCTTTTTTGAGATTGCCAGGCCGAGTCCTGTGCCGCCGTATTTTCTGGTAGTCGAAGAATCAACCTGCGTGAATTTTTCAAAAACGGCATTTACCTTATCCGGAGGAATGCCGATCCCCGTATCACAAACAGAGAAGTTAAGAGTTATGAGTGATGAGTGATGAGTTGAAGGAATTTCTTCATTCTTAACTCTTAACTCTTCACTCTTAACTGTTACCACCACCTCTCCCTTCTCCGTAAACTTAATCGCATTGCCAATAAGATTTACCAAAATCTGCCTCAATCTAAGCGGGTCTCCAATCAGATATGTCGGGACATCGTGCATAATATGATGGGCGAATTCGACCCCCTTCTGATGCGCCCTTATTGCCATAATCTCGCCGAGGCTTTCGATAACCTCTCTTAAATCGAAGTCGGCCGCTTCGAGCGTCAACTGACCTGCTTCGACCTTTGAGATGTCGAGAATATCGTTGATAAGCTGAAGGAGATTCTCTCCCGCAGACCTGAATACCTGAACATACTGTCTTTGCTCGGATGTAAGCTCCGTGTCCCACAATAAATCGGCCATGCCTATTATTGCGTTCATAGGAGTTCTTATCTCATGGCTCATGCTTGCAAGAAATTCGCTCTTTGCGCGCGTGGCGGATTCCGCCTGCTCTTTGGCGATTTTCAGCTCCGATGTGCGCTCCTCCACCCTTTTCTCGAGGTTTTCGGTATGTTCTTTAACTGTATTGCTCATACGGTTAAATGCAGCCCTTAATTCTCCTATCTCGTCGCCTGTGTTTACAGAGAGGCTGATATTGTAATTTCCCTTTGCTATCTCCCGGGACGAGGCAGTAAGCGATGACAGGGGGCGGAGGATTATCCTGTTCAAGAGTATGGTTATAAGAAAAAGGGAGATTAGAAGAGACAGGATGATAATAAAAACCACGGGCATAAAATTTTTCATGCTGAAGACCTTCGATATATCGGATAGAACTATATTGAACCAGCCTATATCTTCGATAAACGAGACTCCGGCAAGATAACTTTTGCCTTCTACGGTTATAAAGAGGGTTTCGACTTCATTCGTCCCTCCTTCGAGTCTTTTTAAAGCATCGCCGAGCGCCGACTTTTCTGCATCATCGGACATAATATCGTAGATTGTTATCTTTTTCATATCTCCCCTGATATTACTGTTATGCTCCATATATTTGGGGTTTTCATGCGCTTCGAGAGAGCCGTCCCTGCTTATAAAAATCGTAGCTACCCCCTCTTCCTTCGAATATATCAGGGTGTTTATAAAATCGGTTATATCGAAGCCGCTGCCGCCCAGCCCTATCTTTTCGTTATTTTCGCCTCTCACTATCGCATTTATCCAGACCTTAGTAACCTTCAGCGGGGCATCGTAATCGAGGTTGAGAGCAAAGCCCTCGACATTCTTCATCGTATTGAAATACCATTTATCGTTGGGATTGTCTTCCCGCAAGGCATACCTGAGTTCGTTGTTTTTAAACTCATCCTTTGCATTATTGAAATAGTAATGCCCGGATTTAGCGATAATAAAAAAGAAACTCCTGTCCCTGAAAGCGGTTCTATAGCTTTCGAGTTCAGGAAGGGCGAGGCTCTTAATCTCTGCATTGTCTTCGTCCTGAGCCCATTTTTTGATAAGCGGGGAATCTGCGAGTTTTAACGAGAGGGCAATCTCCCTTTGTATCAAGGAGAGCGCCCTGTTTTTTTCCAGAAGCGCCTGCTTTTTTACAAAATTGATGCCGAATTTTTCTATGACCCTATCGGTTGCGAACTTGAATGCAATAAAGGTTAATAACCCGACAATGACATAGATGGCAATAATGCTGAATGTAAATTTCGATTTAAGGCTTTTATTACGCATCAACACTTCTCCTGCTTTAGTAACTTACGACTAAACTTTTGCGCAAAACGGCAAGAAAATTTTTATAGGGGAGAAACTTTCATCGAACGACTTTTTATTTTTTCTTTTGTTCCGCAGCATTCCAAAAATAGAGCACGACCCATCATTGATGGGTGCCCCGAAAATAACGGAAGTGAGAGGAAAGTTTCTCCCCTATTATTTATAAACAACCTCGACCCTGTCGAGATAACTTGAAAGCTCGTTCACCCATTTTTTTATCTCCTCGGAGTTTCTCCCCTTTGCCGCATCTTCGAGGCAGTGTCCCATATCCGTAATCGCATCGAATCCATAACCGCCTCCAGAGCCTTTCATGCTGTGGCCCGCTATCCGAATAGTCTCGTAATCCCCTTTTTCGAGGGCATTCAGTATCGCTTCGATGTCTTCATGCCTGTTCTGAAGAAACCCCGGCACAAGCTCCTTAATTTCGGCATCTATATGGACAATAATCTTCTCGCCTTTATTTTGCATCATTCCCCACTCCTTATTTTACCTCTCAAACAGCACCTCTACGAAAGACTCAGGCTCGAACTCCCTTAAATCATCCACCCCTTCGCCGACCCCGATTAATTTTACAGGTATCTTCAATTCGTCAATAATATTGATAACCACTCCCCCTTTTGCCGTGCCGTCGAGTTTTGTGAGGGCAATGCCTGTTATTCCAACTGCTTCGTTAAAGAGCCTTGCCTGCGAGACTGCGTTCTGCCCTGTGGTAGCATCGAGAACCATGAGTATCTCGTGAGGGGCGCCGGGAAGCTCTCTGCTCATAACCCGTTTTATCTTTTTCATCTCCTCCATAAGATTAACCTTTGTATGCAGCCTTCCGGCAGTATCCGCTATCATAATCTCATACCCGCGCGCCTTTACGGATTGAATCGCATCATACATAACTGCCGAAGGGTCTGCCCCGCTCTGATGTTTTATAACAGGGCATTCGCTCCTTTTGCCCCATATCTCGAGCTGCTCGATGGCAGCAGCCCTGAATGTATCGCCTTCTGCAAGCAATACCTTTTTGCCTTCTTTTTTATATCTGGCGGCGAGTTTTCCTATAGTAGTTGTTTTGCCAGAACCATTTACGCCGATTACCATTATTACAAAAGCCCCCCCCCTCCCTTCACCCCCCTTTATTAAAGGAGGGGCGGGGAGGTTATGATTAATAATCTTCAATATCTCGGTTTTTAGATATTGCTCTACATCCTTCGGCTCTTTAAGTTTATTCTTTTTTACATCCTCTCTCAAGCCCGAAATTATCCTCGATGCGGAATGGACACCGACATCTGCAGTTATTAATAACTCCTCAAGCTCCTCAAAAAAAGCCTCATCTATTTTACTCCTGCCGATTATATTATTCAGCCCCGATAGAAACCCTGTGCGGGTTTTGGATAAGCCGGATTTCAGCCTCTCGAAAATGCCTTTTTTTTCATTCATGATATAATATTAACAAAAATTACTCTAACTTTGGATAAAATAATACCCTCTTTTTAAAATTATCAATAAATGCAAATTCACCATGAATTTCAAAATTAACGGCAATGTTCCTTGAGAAATCCATTCAGTATCGCGGCGTCTTGCTGCCGCCTGTAAGAATATTGAAATCAATATCCGTATCATAAAGCAAAAGATAAAGCCTGCCTGCGAGATTGAGCCTGTTAATCTCGCCGAAACTGTCGTTTACCTGCTCATAGACCGGGATTAAGACAGGGGTAAAGGATACGGTCTGCAAATGGCCGTCAAAACTCTTTATATAATCTCCCGATGCAGCAATAAAACCCTCAAGACTAAGCTCGGGGTCAACGGGATTTTTGGGTCTGTCTATAAAAGCCGCAGGATTCCATGCGTAACCCTTGCCCCATTTGAATGTCTTTTTGCCAATATCAATAGTGATGGATGAAGAGGGCTTCAGAAAAAGATACCCTTCATAAATGGCAGTCTTTTGAGATTCTTCGATACGGGATTTATCATAGCTCGTATTTGTTCTTAAAAAAAACTTCGTTATACCCCTTTCAATACCCCCTTCAAGCTGGAGTTCTGCATGATATTCATCGATTATATCTCCTTCATTACGATTATAATACCTGAACTTATAAAGGCGGGCATCCTTATCGGGCATGAAAAGATACGGTTTAAGCTCCATGTATCCGCCAAGGTGATACGGTTTTTTTTCTATTTCAGAGAGGTCAAAGGAATATTCTTCTGCAGATGTAGGCGAGACAATAGAGGAGATTGAAAGAAAGAAGATAAGGACTGTTGTTAATATATTGTGCAAGACATACATTAGTGTCATTTTCTTAAGTGGTTGAATCTCTTGTTAATGTGGAAAGCGTAACTTGATTTACCAGACTCTGAAATAACTCCGTTATTTTTCCGCCTCCATGATACCGGATATTTCCAACGATATTTCTCTGAAGGTTGGTCAAGTAAAGGCTTTGGGAAAGGATGAAGGGGTTTTCTACGATTAGATTCAGAATCTCGTCAAGGTAGTCCTTTATCTGCATATTTTATATCATA
>CAYMMR010000199.1:0-5366 GCA_964391545.1 uncultured Nitrospinota bacterium
TTGCTTTGTTTTATATTTGCATCCATTTCGTCTTTATGTTAGCCTCTTTTTACAGGAGGTATATATGTATAAGTCTGTTGAAGCTATATATGAAGACGGAGTTTTAAAACCAGTAGCGCCACTTAATATCCCGGAACATAAGAAGATCAGGCTTACCCTTGAAGGAGAACCTGAAGAATCATCTGAGATACTCAACCTTGCATCAAAGGTATATAATGACCTTTCCTTAAAAGATATAAAAGAGATAGAAAAGATAGCGTTTGACAGAAATCACTTTTCAAGAGACTAATGTATTTTCCATCGTTAATAGATACGGACATCCTTTCCGAATTTTTTAAAGGGAATAGTCAGGTCAGAACCAGAGCAGAGGAATATATCAGCGAACATAAACGACTGACTATTTCGCATATCCAGAAATACGAAATCCTCAAGGGTCTGAAGGCAAAGAATGCCAAAAAGCAAATCAAAGCCTTCGAGATGTTTTGTGATGCAAATATTACGCTCCCCATCACTGATGATGTTATCGAAAAAGCCTCAGAAATATATGCCTCTCTGAAAGCCACAGGCATTTTAATATCTGATGCAGATATATTGGTCGCTGCTATCGCTATAGTCAACAACCTCACTCTTATCACCAATAACACTAATCACTTTTCCAGAATCAAAGTTCTAAAATTAGATAACTGGAAAGAACCTCTGGCATATAACCCATATAATGAGTAAAATTAAGAGGGTAACGATTATTAATCTCATTTTAAAATGCCAATAATGGCAACCGCAAAGCCTGCCACTGACTGCTTTTATCAGGGGCTTTATTCCTGCGCAAACACACCCATAAAGAGCTTGCCCCGAACTTGTTTGGGGGTGCGACTACCGATTTTCATTATCTTTTCTGATTTAACAATGGCTAAAGCCCTGTTTCTACAGAATCATGTTTCTACTTTTAAACCATTCATTTTAAAATCTGTGTAATCATGTATAGGATTGAATTTTCTATACGATTAGGACAACCGGGGGTAAAACTCACTCATATCTCAATGCAGCAATCGGGTCTATTCTGGAAGCCGTATATGCAGGGTATAATCCGAAGAAGATTCCTACAAATATGGACATAAGCAGCGGGAGGATAACGGATAAAGCCGTTACTGCCGTTTTCCATCCTGCCAATGCCGTAATAAGCCATACCCCTCCTATCCCTGCTGCAATGCCGATAATCCCTCCGGAAAAGGTCAGCATAACGGATTCGGCGAGAAACTGGACGATGATGTGCCTCTGCTTAGCCCCAACCGCCCGTCTGATGCCTATTTCCCTTGTCCGCTCCGTTACTGTAGCAAGCATTATATTCATAATTCCTATCCCGCCTACAAGCAGAGAAATCCCGGCTATGCTGCCTAATACAATATTGAAAGTCCGCTGGGTCTGCTGGGATTGCCGTAAAAGAGAGAGGGGTATAATTACCTGATAATCCTCTGCGCCGCCATGAGACACCTCCATTATCCTTTGAATTACCTTTGCCTCTTTGATAACCTGTTCCGTTTTCTGCATCCGAACGATAATTTCGGTTAATTCGTTAACTTTGGATTTCGTCTTAAAGGTTATCCGGTTTAATGCCCTTTCCATTCCAGAAGGAACGAATACCATGTCGTTGAAGTTTCTGACGGCTACAGGGGATGATTTAGATGTGGTTATATCGTATCTCTTTAAGATGCCTACTATTTTTAACAGATTATTTTCAATCCTTATGTCCCCCCCTATCTTTCCGCTTTGTCCGAGATTTTTGGCAACATGATCGCCTATAACGCACACTGCATTTTTCTGCCGGACATCATCATCGGTGATAAATCGCCCTATATAGATAAGATTCAATATCTGTGCATAGTTGGAAGAACATGCAGCAATCTGAGGTAAGATTTCTCTGCTCATTCCAGTTATCGAGGCGGATATTTCTTTAAGGTATGCAGCATCCTTTACCGTCTTGCAGCCGTTTATAATACGCTCGGCATCATAGATACTCAATCCTCTGGACAACCTTTCAAGCGCCTTTCTCTCCTGACTCTCTGCCAAAGGGACTGCCTTTATATAAATGTTCTTTGTCCCAAGCTGTTCTATCTGTCTTATTATCTCCTCTCTTGCGCCTTCTCCTATAGACAGCATGGCAAGAACTGCCATTACCCCGCATATAACTCCGAGGACACTGAGGGCAGCCCGCAATTTGTGCCTGAGCAGAGAACGGGCTGCCATTTGTATAACTTTAAATGTTTTCACATAAATTTTCCTAAATCTATCTTATATCTTCGTCAGTCGGTTTAACAAGACTGACCCTGTCCCCCTTTTTTAATCCGGATAAGATTTCGACTACATCCTCATTTTGTTTTCCCGTAGATACCTCTATTTTTTTAAGCCCATTCTCCGTTGAAACATAGCAATACTTTCTCCCGTCTTCGTTAAAAACAGCATGAATCGGTATGGACAGGGCATTTTTAACGATATTTGACTTTATAGAAACACGGACAGTCATCCCGGGCTTTAGCCTCGCATCTTCTCCTTTTATGGAAACGATCAATTGAAAGTATTTTTCTCCTCCCCTTTCCCCTTCGGCAACATCTGCCAATATACCTATCGATGCTACCTCTCCGTCGAATAAGACATCGGGGTATGCATCCACCTGCACAGCAGCCTTTTGTCCTATGGTAACCTTGTATAAATCCACCTCACGAACCTGTGTCTTAACGATCATGGAGGAAATATCGGGCAAATACAGCAGCGGCTGGTTCTGCCAGACAGTATCTCCAATCCTTGGTTTCCTCTTTTGTGCATCACGGAATATCTCGTATAATATGGCTATGCCCGGGATAGGGGCGCGGATTACTGTTTTATCCAGCTCATCCCTTGCCTGCCGTAAAGTGGTCTTTGCAGTCTCCAATTCGTGCCTCGCCTTTTTCAGCTCGGCCATTGCCTTTGCAATCTTAAATATCCCCTCCTTTTTAGCCTGCTCAAGCTCCATATTTGCCTTCTTTACTTTGGTTCTATTGGTCTCTATAACGGAAGGCAAGACATGGTTTTTGTAATTTAAATATTTTTCCTTTGCCAATTCATAAGCCTCTTTAAAATTTGCCGTCTTCTCTTTAGCCTGAGTTATCTCGTTTTGCTGGATGTATCCCTTCTCTTTCAATTCTTCGAGGTCTTTCAGATATGAGGCATATCGTGTATGTTCCTGATTTGCCTTATCCATCTCGCTTTTGTATTGTGCCGACTGCAGCGGACCTTCGCCTTTTTGAATTTTTTCGAGTTCTAACTCCGCCGTCCTCATGTTAAACTCGGAGGTCTCTATCTGCCGCTCATAGTCGCTCTTTTCCCATTCAAGAACCTGTTCTAAGGCATTAACGGCAGATTCACGGCTTAATACCTCGCCCGTCAAGCGAGCTGCCTCTTCCTCGAATGGCGTAGGGTCTAACCTTGCAAGCACATCCCCTTCGCCGACCTTTGCCCCGTCATTTATAAGATAGACTATCTTGCCCTTATCTCCCCTTACTGCCGAGGCAATCATCCGGGACCTTGCCGTATCCAGAACGCCGATGGTATTTACCTTTATGTCAAAATCTCTCCTCTCGACTATTGCCACTTGCTCATTATTCAAATCCTTTGTTCGAGAGGTCTCAAAGCCGAGTGTAAACAGTCCTAAGATAAACACCCCGCTTATGAATACTGAATATTTCCCCATTTCCACATTTCCCCTTAATCTTTTTATTTTTTTCCTCTTTTGTAGAAACAGGGCTTAAGCCCTGTTGTTACGAAGTTTTTATCTGTGTCCTTCTGTGGCAAATTCCTTTTTTATTCTTTTCTCTCAATCAGAGTCCCCAGAACAGCCCTGATATTGTATGTCCCTACAATATAATCTATATTAGCCGAAAGCAGATTAACCCTCGACCTCTGGAGCTCATTTTCCGCCTCGATTACATCGAAATTATTTGCCAGTCCATAATTAAACTTAATCTTTGCCAATGACAGCTTCCCCTCAGCCTGATTTATCTGCTCTGTCCTGATTTTTATCGTCTCCGCCAGCTTCTTTAATGTGGTCAGGTGGTTGCGGACATCCTTTGTAATCTCATCCCTCTTGCCGTCGTATTTCAACCGTAATGACTGGATATTGTTTAAACTCTGTCCATAAGCCGCTCTCTCCGAGGTGCGGTAAAAATCCGTCCTGCTGACAAGCATTATGCCCCATTTGTTCTGCTCTAATCCAAAACTCCGATTAAAATCTCCGGAGGAGCTAAAGCGGGAGTAATCGAAAACCAGATTAAGCTCGGGGAGGACATTGTGTTTTGCAATATCTGCCTTCCTCTCCGACTCTTTTAATTCATCCTCCAGCTGCTCCATCTCGATCCTGTTTTTGAGCGCTATATCTATTGCGCCGTTACTGTCTAAATTAACAGGCGCATAAGTAAGAGGGGCGGAGATTTCTATATCAGTCTGCAGAGGGAGGGATAGAATCGTCTTAAGCCTGTCCTTTGTATCCTGATACGCCTTTCTGGCGGCTGTCAGATTGTCTTCGACATCTTTAAGATTGATCTCTGCCCTGTAAACATCGATTGGTGTTGACAGGCCAACCCTCTCTTTAGCCTTTGCAGTTTCGGCATGTCCCAGCATCTGTCCGGCAAGCAGTTCATTAAGCCTCACAAGCTCTCTCTGTCTTACTATTTCATAGACAGTAAAGACTGTCTCGAGGACTGTGTTTACCCTCGTCTGATAATTGCTTCTCTTTGCAAGGCGAATGGAGAATTCGGCGCTTTTGACCCTGTCGAGATTTATCTCTTTGCCGAGTCCTTTTAAAAGGGGCTGTTCAAGGGATAATGCCGATTCGGTATTGTAGATGCCTGCCGTATCTTCTGTCCGGCTTATATCGGGTCTTACTGATACCTTTGTGCCGGAGGTAAATCTCTTTTCAAAGGACATCCCGAAGCCAACCTCTTTTTCGGCAGTTACCCCGCCGCTCATCCCTGCCCTTGCGCCGGGTATGATTTTTAAGTCGAATATCGAATTTACCGACTCGAGAGACAAGCCCTGATTCAGAACATCGTATCCAGAAGCCAAAATACTCCTGTTTGCCTGAAGTGCAAGGCTGACAGCCTGTTCAAGAGTAAAGTATACTTTTTGGGATTTGTTTGTTACACCGCTCTCCTCCGAATAGACAATCCCCGAATTGCAAATAAGTATGAAAATAAACAAAATAATAGCTTTGTGACGAATTGATGTCATTATAATGGAACCCATAGAAATCATGAATCTACTTAGTTCACACTGAAAAATGACCTTTTTTTCACTTCCGTTATTTTTTCTTTTGCTCTATTTTAACCCCCCTTCCTCCC
>CAYMMR010000200.1:0-5357 GCA_964391545.1 uncultured Nitrospinota bacterium
ATTAAGCCAGTTTTTATATAACGAAGTGCCTGTTAATGAACTCTGGAATAGAATGGAAGAAGCTAAAGACTCGAACGATTTTGAGACCTTTAAGCGACTTTATGCCGAGCTTGCTAGGCTTGACCGTTTTAGAATATTGGATAGCCCATCAGCTAAAGATTAAACTCTTCTAATTTAATCTTTTCGTTAAATTCTTCGAAAATCCTCTTTTTAATAACAGATTCAAACATTGTTTTATTTATCTCGATACCGATACCGACGCGTCCGAGTTTTTTGGCAGCAATTGCGGTTGTAAAGCTTCCTGCAAATGGGTCCAATATATTTTCTCCAATATAGGAAAAATATTTTATTGCCATATCGGGAATATCTTTTGGAAAAGGAGCGCTGTGTCCTAGTCTATTATTGCCGTTTTGGTCTATTTTTATTACAGGAGGAAATTTAACAATATCCCTGCGCCATTTATTCAATGTAAACTCATCAATCTCATTTTCTTTCGTTCTTTTATCCATATCTTGCATCATATTCGATCTTAAAGAAAATCTTTTCCCCCTATTGTGAGGGCTTCTTTCGAGGCACTTATCATTTTTGCATTCCCAGCTTTGAACTCCGATTTCCGACTGTGTGTTCCCGTTCACATTTAAAGAGCCGCAAATTGGACAGGGTATTCTGCTGGTATCCAGCCTATGCTTGTGAAAAATCAATATATGCTCATAACAATTTATGGGATACTGGTAAAATGGGTAATTTATGCCGCCGTTTTTATGCCGCTGACTTTCAACCTCTCCTTTATCCCATATAATATCGTCAACAAACTCAAAACCTTCTTCTTCGAAAATTTTTATAAAATATGCCCCAAGGGGCAACCTTCTTTTACCCCATACGGATTTTGTTTTGAGATTGTCGTTATCGAAAACATCGCCTACATTAAAAACCCATATTCTATTGTTATCCAATACCCTATAAGATTCTCTTATTATCAACCTCATATCTTCGAGATATGAATTAAGATTCTCCCATTGCGAATATTCCCTGGCATTATAATACGGCGGAGAGGTTATCATAAGATGAATTGATTCCGACCTTATCTTTCGCAAGGCTTTTAGACAGTCTCCCCATATTATTTTTAGCTCGCTGTTGCTATTTAGAAACTTATCGAGCTTAATATCGCAGTTTTCTTTTGATTCGTTTTGATGCCTTTTCTTAAGTATGGAGAGATATTCTTCCGTAAAAATTTTTACTGCATCATTACCTTGAAAACCATTAACATATTTTGAAAGTTTTATTTGTAATTCATTAAATTCTCCGATAGTAAGGAGTTTACCCAGATGTTCTTTATTATGCTTTAAGAGATAAGGGATGGTTATCTTATAGTTATTTTTAATTTTTTGGGGTGGAAGTTTTGAAAGGCTATAAGGAAACTGCAATTCAAGGTTTTCGGATATCGCAGGGTTTTCAAAATAATCCGTCGGATACCCATAGTCCCGATTATTATCAATCCACTGCAATACGTATGTTCTATCATATCTATAAGACGCCCCGACTTTAATACACGGCATGCCTTTCTTTTTTAAACGCCAGAGCGTCGTCCGAGAAATCTTCAAATCATCTAATAATTCTTTTTCAGTAAGCATATTTATACAATATGAAACATTTTGAAACAAGATTATATTTAAAAGATAGTTTTTGTCAAGTGAAAAAATTGAAAAAATCGAGTGAAAAATTAAAAAAATTAAAGAGGATTTTTTAAGATAATGTTCCTTTGCAAAAAACATTTGACTAAATATAATAAAGATGTATATTAAACATAGCATATAATTCAAAATTTTTAGGAGGTCTTATGGCAATAAAGGTTGGCATAAACGGTTTTGGAAGGATAGGCAGAAATCTATTCAGGACATCTCTGAATGCAAAGGAGATAGAGTTTGTAGCAGTCAACGATATAACGGATGCAAAGACACTTGCACATCTGCTTAAATACGATTCCATTCTCGGAAATCTGGATGCGGATATAAAGGCGCAGGACAATACAATATCCATCAACGGCAAACCATTCAAGGTGCTGGCTGTATCAGACCCTTCGAAACTTCCGTGGAAGGATTTAGGTGTTGATATAGTGGTGGAATCAACAGGGAGATTTACGGAAAAGGAGGGGGCGGCAAAACATTTAAGCGCAGGGGCAAAAAAGGTTATTATATCTGCGCCGGCAAAGAATGAAGATATTACTATTGTCCTTGGCGTAAACGAAAAATCTTACGACCCTAAAAAACATCATGTGCTTTCGAATGCCTCGTGCACGACAAACTGCCTTGCGCCTGTCGCAAAAGTCCTTCTTGAAAATTTCGGGATAAAGAGGGGGCTGATGACTACCATTCATTCATATACAAACGACCAGAGGATACTCGACCTGCCTCATAGCGATTTAAGAAGGGCAAGGGCGGCGGCAGTATCCATGATACCCACTACAACAGGCGCCGCAAAAGCCGTATCTCTGGTGCTTCCGCAGTTAAAGGGGAAACTCGACGGAATGGCAATAAGGGTTCCAACGCCCAATGTCTCCGTAGTTGACCTTGTTGCAGAGCTTGAAAAGGATACTGCTTCCGAAGAAGTGAACGCAGCTTTGAAAAAGGCGGCAGAGGGCGAACTGAATGGCATCCTCCAGTATTGCGACGAGCCTTTGGTTTCTATAGATTTTAACGGAAATTTTCATTCTTCCATTGTAGATGCCCTGTCTACAAAGGTCATCGAGAAAAGGATGGTTAAGGTGCTGGCATGGTATGATAACGAATGGGGTTACTCTTGCAGGGTCAGGGATCTGATTCAGTATATAGCAGGGAAAGGGATGTAAATGAAAAAGCTGACTATAGAAGATGTGGATTTAAAAGGCAAGAGGTGCTTTATCCGTGTTGATTTCAATGTTCCGGTAGACGAGTTCGGAAATATTACCGATGATACGAGGATAAAGGCAGCCCTTCCCACTATAAACCATGCAATTGACGAGGGGGCAAAGGTTATTCTCGCCTCCCACATGGGCAGGCCAAAAGGCGTCGTCGCCCCACAATTCAGCATGAATCTGGTGCTTAAAAGACTGATGCGGCTCCTCGGGAAAAATGTCATCATGGCTGAGGATTGTATCGGCGATAATGTAAGAAAGAAGATAGATGACATGAAGCCCGGAGATGTAATGCTGCTTGAAAACTTGAGATTCCATAAAGAAGAAGAAAAGAACGACGATGCCTTTTCAAAAAAGCTTGCGGAATTGACGGATATATATATAAATGACGCATTCGGAACGGCCCACAGGGCGCACGCATCGACTCACGGCATTACAAAATATGTCCCTGTTGCAGCGGCAGGCTTTCTAATGAAAAAGGAGATACAGTATTTTGAAAAGTCGGTATCGAATCCAACCAGGCCTTTTGTAGCCATCCTCGGCGGCTCAAAGGCATCCGGAAAGATCGGGGTGCTTAACAATCTGTCCGACAAGGTAAACAAGGTAATAATCGGCGGCGGGCTATCCTTTACTTTTTTAAAGGCGTTGGGCTATCATGTTGGAGGCTCGATGGTAGAGGATAACATGATAGAGGATGTAAAAAAGATAATGCAGAAGATGAAAGATAAGGGGGTCAAATTTTATCTTCCTGTGGATTTCGTTGTTGCCGAGAGGATGGATATAAGGGCAGAGGCTAAAATCGTCCCTGCCCAGGAAATACCGAATAGCTGGGTCGCCCTCGATATAGGGCCTGCAAGCTCGACTCTTTTTACAGAGGCGCTCCACAATGCCAAAACCATTATATGGAACGGCCCAATGGGTGTATTCGAGATGGACCCGTTCAGCAGGGGAACGATGGCTATGGTTCATGCAGTGGCAAACTCCTTCGCCCTTACCATAGTAGGCGGCGGGGATACGGATGTTGCCGTTCATAATGCAGGCGAATCGGATAAAATCTCATATATCTCTACAGGCGGAGGCGCATTCCTGGAATTGCTGGAAGGAAAGGCGCTGCCCGGCATCGAGGCATTGACAGACAAGAAAGAATAAGGCTAAAAGGTTAAGAGGCTAAGAGGTTAAAAGGTTTTACCTCTTAACCTTTTCACCTTTTTACCTTTTTACCTTTAATTATGCGTAAACCTTTAATTGCTGGAAATTGGAAGATGAATAATTCCATTGCAGAGTCGCTTGCCCTTGTGGAAAAATTGAAGGTATTGCTAAAAGATTCATCCGGCGTAGAGATTCTCGTTGCGCCGCCCTTTACTGCATTGGCTAATGTAAGAGATGCCGTCAGGGGGTCTAACATAAAATTAGGGTCTCAAAATATTTTCTGGGAAGAAAGCGGCGCTTACACCGGTGAGGTATCTCCTTCAATGATTAAAGATTTGGGCTGCGAATATGTTATAATAGGGCATTCGGAAAGAAGGGAATACTTTAAAGAATCCGATGAAACAGTAAATAAAAAAATACGGGCAGCGCTCAAAAATAAACTCAAAGCCATTGTCTGTGTTGGAGAGACATTAAAAGAGAGAGAAGATAACAGGACAATGCAGGTAATCGAATCACAGATAAAAAAAGGACTGGAGGGACTCTCAAAATCCGAAATCCGAAATCCGAAATCCGAAATCTTGCTTACCATTGCCTATGAGCCTGTCTGGGCAATAGGGACAGGAAAAAATGCCACACCCGTTCAGGCTAATGAGGTTCACGCATATATAAGAAAGCTTTTGTCTCAGATATTCGGCGAAGATACTGCATCGGGTATCAGGATATTATACGGCGGGAGTGTAAAGCCGTCCAACTCTGCCGAACTTATGTCGGAAAAGGAGATAGACGGCGCTCTTGTAGGAGGGGCAAGTCTCGATGCAGATTCCTTTGCACAGATAGTAATATCGGCGTGCATGGTGTAGAATGACAATTGACAATTGTCGATTGACGAATTAAGGAATGTTTTTTCAATCGTCATTCATTATTCGTCATTCGTCAATTTATAATGGGGGATTAAATGACTACTTTATTGACTGCTGTTCATGTTCTTGTAGGATTGGCTTTAATATTGATTGTTCTTTTGCAGAGAGGAAAAGGGGCAAGTATGGGCGCAGCCTTTGGCGGGTCGAGTCAGACACTGTTCGGCAGCCGTGGTCCACAAAGTTTTCTTGGCAAGCTTACGACCGCAGTAGCAATAGTATTTATGATCACATCATTAAGTCTTGCAATATTGTCTTCCAAAAAGCCTACCACAAGCCTTATAAAGAAGGCAGATACTCGGGAAACAAAACCTAACCAGAATAAATAGGAAAAGAAATAGAACACAGATGACACAGCGTAGCAGAGCTACAACCAAAAAACAAAAGACTTGAACACGAAT
>CAYMMR010000201.1:0-5352 GCA_964391545.1 uncultured Nitrospinota bacterium
TAACCTTGCCTTCCATATCCGTTTCGATGCCGCGTACTGCAACCCCCGAGACGCTGCTGCGGGATGTCAGCATCACCTGATTAAAAATAAATGGCGCAGCAGATACCACATGCTCGACCCTCTCTATTTTTTTAATAATCTCCAAATGTTTTGCTATCTCGCCCTCATTGCTCAAAACTACGACATGAGAGTTAGTTCCAAGTATCTTATCCCTCAAATCCTCCTGCATACCGCTCATAACGGAAATGACCACAATCAAGGCAGTTACACCGACGGCAACGCCGCCGATGGAAATCCAGGTAATGAGGGATATGAATGCCTGCTTTCTTTTAGCCTTTAAATAGCGGAGACCGATAAAAAATTCGTAGGACATAAAGTTTCTATTCCTTGTATAAATAAAAAATGGTTTTTATGTAGTAAATTGTGAAATCACTTTTTCTATTTCGCGTAAGATCTTCTTTAAAGATGGTTCTATAGACACTATTACCCTGTCTTTTTCGTGTTTATGATGCGGATAGGTTTCAATATCTTTAAAGTGGGGTGCCATATCATATCTGAAAATCATTCTTCTGTAGCTATTTTCATAATGATAAGAATATTTGTATTTCTCAATTTTTCCACTAACATCTACAAATTCCATAAAATGCAAGATAGAATTATGGAAATTATCTTTATTTCATTCTCAAGAGCGCCTCTAACGAGAGTTTTCAGTTCTTGAGTATTCTCTTGTTCAACGATTATTTTTGACATAAGAACCTCCCCTTATTGAAAGCAATTTCCTATCCATTAAAATTATTACTCTTTCCTCATCTGCGGGAATAGAATAACATCCCTGATTGAAGGTGAATTTGTAAACAGCATCACAAGTCTGTCTATGCCGATACCCTCGCCTGCTGTCGGGGGCATCCCATATTCCAATGCCCTCACAAAATCATCATCCATCAGATGCGCCTCCTCATCCCCTGCCCCTCTTTGAGAGACCTGCTCCTCGAATCTCTCTCTCTGGTCTATGGGGTCGTTTAACTCGGTATAGGCATTTGCTATCTCTCTCTTTGATATGTATAACTCAAATCTCTCCACCAAGTCAGGATTGTCCCTTTTCTTCTTTGAGAGCGGAGACAAATCGAGGGGATAATCCGTAATAAAAGTGGGCTGGAGCAACTTAGTCTCTACTGTATAATCGAATATTTTTTGCCATATTTTTCCCTTTGTCGTATCGGCTTTTGTAATCGGGGCGCCGATCTCTTTTGCAAAATCAGACGCCTTTTTAAGGTCATCCAGAATATCAGGACTGACTCCCCCTAATTCTATCAGCGAATTCTTAAATGAATATCTCTTCCACGGCGGCGTCAAATCAATCTTCTCTCCGCCGTACTCTATAACGGATGTCCCAAGAACCTCTTTGGAGAGAAATGAGAACATCTCCTCTGTCAGATTCATTAAATCGCTGTAATCCGCATAAGCCATATAAAATTCAAGCATTGTGAATTCAGGGTTATGCTGAATGGATATACCCTCATTCCTGAAATTTCTGTTTATCTCATAGACCCTCTCCAATCCGCCTACAACAAGCCTCTTGAGATAAAGCTCGGGCGCAATGCGCAAAAACAGATCCATGCCGAGGGCATTGTGATGGGTTTTAAATGGTTTTGCGGTAGCGCCGCCTGGAATTGACTGCATCATCGGGGTCTCAACCTCGAGGAAGCCTCTATTATTAAAAAACTCCCTCATCTTCTGGATAATAAGGGTTCTCTTGATAAAAACATTCTTCACATCGTCATTGACAATCAAATCCACATATCTCTGCCTGTATCTAATCTCGACATCCTTTAAGCCATGCCATTTTTCAGGGAGGGGCCTTAATGATTTTGTCAGGAGGATGATATTCTTTGCTCCGATTGTCAGTTCCCCTGTCCTTGTGCGAAAGACCTTGCCTGTTACTCCGATTATATCTCCGATGTCGAATTTAAGAAATGTATCGTATACACCTTCGCCAAGCTCATCCTTCCTTACATATATTTGTATTTTGCCCGATGAATCCTGCAGATGGCAGAATGTGGTCTTCCCATGCTCCCGCCGTGTCATTATCCTGCCGGCAACAATAAATTCATCGTTTACCTTTTCCAACTCTTCCTTCTGGAGACTTCCGTATTTTTGCGCAATAAAACCTACTGTGTGCGCCGTATTAAATCTGTCAACATAAGGTTCGATGCCCGAATCCTTCAATTCCTTCAGCTTCGCCTTTCTCAACTGCATCTGCTCCGAAATATCTTCCACTGGATTCTCTCCTTTAATTAAAAATTTATACAAATTTGTTGATTCTTCTATATAGTGAACGACAAAAGAAAGGTGTCATTGCGAGGGACGGAGTCCCGAAGCAATCCTCTTGAGATTGCTTCGCTTCGCTCGCAATGACATAAGCACAATGTCAACTTATTTAAGCCGTTCACTATAGTTCAAACAGGAAGCCTGATTGCCAAAATTTCCTTACAATAACCCTCTGCAATTTTCCGTTCATACTCGTTGAGTAATTCATCACGATTATGCGCCAGCGGATTCCTGATTTTTGCAATCAATTTTGCCCGCTCATCCCAATACTGCTTGTCTTTCCCAAAAATAGAGCCAAAACTATCCCATTCTGCAAAAACAATTTTAAATAAATCAAACGGATTAGTAAAATCAATCAAATTTTTTGAAGCCTTACTTCCAAAGGATCTTTCTTCTCTCTGCTGTAGCTCACGACATTTATTCCTTAAGGTAAGCATTGTAACGAGTCTCAATCTCAAAAAGCTTATTAGAAATATCTATCTGAATCTTTGAAGAAATAATATCCTGTTTGACAGAATCATTTTTCTCTATAACTCCCTTTGCAATTTCAACAGCTTCAATATGGTCATCTTTTTTGTTTGATTGTGTCTTTCCACCGATGACATCAAATGCACCAATCATCTCAACAAATATTGTTGGAGAACTACCATTACTTTCTAATGTTATATGGTCATGTGAAATCTCAATCAAAACGCCAGAAATTTCCTTGCCATTTTTTAGTGTAAAACATGCTTTACTTCCAATAGGAACTTTTCGCTGTATTAATCTTATAATATCCATAGAAGATTTTTTCACTAATCACGGATTATGGTGCAACAAATTTATCTCTCTTTATTCCACTCCTTGTGAACGAGGGGTAAAAGGAGGTTGTCTATTACGCCAAATTCCGTGATGAGCGTTTCATATAACCCCAATGGCTATCATAATTGCCCTCTCCACTTCCTTCATCTTTTCGTTACTTATCTTGCCTGAAAATGGACCTTTAATAAGAAAGGATTTGTCTATGGTTGTTACCTGCTCACATTTAGCCATAGATGCCTTTGATAAACCGCCTTCACCATCTTGAAGCAAAACATGGGTAGGAGCCGGTCTCAGGTTTGTAGATAATGGAACAACAATTATATCATTGGCTAATTTATTTCGAATATCTAACGAAACTATCAGGGCAGGGCGATTTTTAATATCTTTGGGCTTTGAAGGCAGATTAACTAAATATATCTCTCCTTTCTTCGGATACTCCATCATTACCATGTCCTTTTTGCGCTTTCTTCGGCCACATTAGTCCATTCTTTATCTTCTTTTTTCTCCTTTTCTGTAAGAGATAAATAATAATCCTCAATATCCTTTTCTATTGCCTTTTTTTTAAACTTCAGCAGCCCATCGCGCAGTATTTCTTCCATTACCTGACTTCTCGGCGATCCTTTTTCTCTTACAATTTCATCTATTTCGTCGGCCACATCCCCATTTATTGTTATTGTAAGTTTTGTTTTATGCAAAGCATTAATAGATGGCATAACAGCCTCCTTCTTTTTCAGCAATTATAAGGCAATCTGATATTCAATTGCAATCCAAATCTTACAGATCAAGGACACCCTTGTCCTGCATAAACTCGTGGCTATTCGTGTTCATTCGTGGCATTTTTTCATGCTGCGCCTTTTAACAAAAACGCCTCGATAAAATTATCAATCTCTCCGTCCAAAACAGCATCTGCATTCCCTGTCTCCACCCTTGTCCTTAAATCCTTCACCATCCTGTAGGGATGCAGGACATAAGACCTTATCTGGTTTCCCCACCCTATATCCTTTTTCTCCCCCTGAATCTCCTCGAGTTTTTCCTTTTGTTTTTCCTCCTCAAGCTTATATAACTTTGAGCGGAGTATCTTCGTCGCAGTTGCCTTATTCTTGTGCTGAGACCTCTCGTTCTGGCATTGCACCACAATCCCTGTCGGTATATGAGTTATCCTGACGGCAGAATCTGTCTTATTTACATGCTGCCCGCCTGCTCCGCTCGAGCGGTATGTATCTATCCTCAATTCGGTTTCGTCTATCTCAATCTGTATATCATCCTCAATCTCCGGAATTGCATGAACAGAGGCAAAAGAGGTATGCCTCCTTTTATTTGCATCGAATGGGGATATGCGGACAAGCCTGTGGACGCCGCTCTCTGACCTTAAATAACCGTAGGCATACTCGCCGGATACGGTAATGGTCGCATCCTTAATACCTGCCCCTTCACCGGGCTGATAATCGGTTATCTCCGTTTTATAACCCCTCCGTTCCGCCCATCGCAGATACATTCTGAGGAGTATCTCCGCCCAATCCTGCGACTCCGTCCCGCCTGCGCCGGGGTGAATGGAAAGTATGGCATTCGCCCTGTCATGCTCGCCTGAAAGCATTGACTGAAGCTCAAAACCACCTAACTCCTTCTCGATCCTGTTTAATTCTCCCTGTATCTCCGAGAGGAGGCTCAAGTCTTCCTCGCCGCTGGACAGATTTATCAGTTCACTGCTGTCATTTATACCTTTGTTAAGATTATTCCATCTGTCGAGGGGCTTCTGAAGAAGGGATTTTGCCTTCAGAATCTTCTGCGCAGATTCGTTATCGCTCCAGAAATTCGGTTTTTCTATTTCTGCAGATAATTCCGCAATTCTCTTCTCTTTTTTATCGAGGTCAAAGACTCCCCCTGAGTCTATCCAGCCTTGCCCTCAGATTATCGCTCTTCGATTTTAATTCCTCTAACATCGCCCCTCCCTTTTAAAAACAAGTTAAACATTAATATTAATCTTCTTTGTAACTATTCAGCAAATAAATTTCCATTAAATTCCCCCTTATAAAAGGGGGACAAAGGGGGTTGTAATACACTGCATTAAAGTTTAAACAACCCCCCAACCCCCTTTATTAAGGGGGAATATTGTAATTTGCTGAATAGTTACTCTTCTTTAAACATATCATACGACTCTATCCAGTTCAACTTCAAACTCCCTAATTGTTTTTGAAATCCCTTATATTTGCATGATATAATTTC
>CAYMMR010000202.1:0-5321 GCA_964391545.1 uncultured Nitrospinota bacterium
TAAAAAAGGGGGGATTGAGGGGGGTTGGAACAAAAGAAAAAATAAAAAGTCGTTCAAAAAAAAGTTTTTGCAGTATTTAATATTTGCAATGAATTATTTAAAAAAAATCTGGGCGATTGTATGGAAGGATATAAGGGCGGAGATACGGACAAAGGAGATTTTCTCCTCTATGTTTATCTTTTCCCTGCTGGTTTTGATTATATTCAATTTTTCCATTGACCTGCTGGAGGTAAAGCCTCTCGATATTGCGCAGGGGGTGCTGTGGATAGCATTTACATTTTCGGGCATACTCGGGCTCAACCGTTCTTTTCTTTTTGAAAAGGAGAATGACTGCCTTCAGGGGATGATGCTGGCTCCTGTGGACAGGAGCGCAATATATCTGGGCAAGATGCTTGGAAATCTTATATTCATGCTTGTAATGGAGGTCATTGCAGTCCCTGTTTTCGTCGTCTTGTTTAATATAGGCATATATGATAAAATTTTCAGCCTGTCGCTTGTTATATTTCTTGGGACTCTCGGTTTTGTAACTGTTGGGACGCTGTTTTCCGCTATGTCTGTAAATGTTAAGACGCGGGAGGTAATGCTGCCGATATTGTTGTTTCCGATAGTTGTGCCTCTTATAATAGCTGCAGTGAAATCGACAGGCGCCATTTTGGCCGATAAGCCCTTTGAGGATATAGTTTCATGGATTAAATTAATATCCGTATTCGATGTGGTTTTTTTGGTTGTGTCATTTTTGTCTTTTGAGTATATTATTGAGGAGTGAGGTAAACATCAAAAATCATTTTTTTTCGCTTCCGTTATTTTTTCTTTTGCTTTATTTATAATAAGAAAATTATAAAAACCGTTTTTGTTCTTGAATTATTAAACTGTGGTTCAAAAGAAAAAATAAAAAGTCGCTCAGAAAAATATTTTTGCTGTGTTAATAGAGGAAAAAATAATGAAAAACTTTTTTTATCTTTTGCTGGCGAATGGGATAATTTGGGCTGCGATATTCGGATATGTTTACAGCCTTTCGAGGAGAAGCAATGAGCTCGATAGGGAGCTTAAAGCGCTTAAAGAACAGTTGAAGAAGTAAGTGAACCCCGTTTAGAAGTATTCACTGGTGCTGGAGCATCCCAACAGCCATTAGGATTACTTCTAACGGGGTGAATGGAGGGATAAAGTATGCAGGCAACATTACCAATAGAAGTGTATGAGACATTTGAAAAGGAGTTTGGTAAAGAAGATGCTAAAAAGGTAGTAAGGTCTATAGAGACAACTATTACAGAATTAACTGAATATAAATGGAAGACGACAAAGGATGAGATTTTAGAGGCAATGAGAAAAGAATTTGCAACAAAGGCGGATATGCAATTACTCGAGAGCAAGCTGAAATTATATTTTGTTGTTCTTTTATTTGTCATTATTTTGGTAAATCCCAGAGCAATTGATTTAATAGAAAGGTTATTGGGTTTTGTTAAATAACAAAGGAATATGTTTTTTAAATGGTTCACATTCATTATTGTTAATGCATCACTGATTTGTATTTTTCTTGTCGCTCCTATGGAAAGGCAGGAGGGTATTGTGCAGAGGATTATGTATTTTCACATACCTTCTGCATGGGTGGCGTTCTTCGCTTTTTTTATAGTATTTGTTGCCAGCATCCTCTACCTCTGGAAAAAGGAGAGGGAGTGGGATATTATCGCCCATTCGGCTGCCGAGGTGGGAATTATTTTTTGCTCCCTTGTCCTTATAACCGGTCCTATATGGGCCAGGCCTATCTGGGGTGTCTGGTGGACATGGGATGCCAGGCTTACGCTGACGCTGGTTCTATGGCTTATATATGTCGCATACCTCATGTTAAGGTTTCATGCGCCGGAAGGCTCTCAAAGGGCGAGGTTTTCCGCTGTTCTTGGAATTGTAGGGTTCCTCGATGTTCCGATTGTTCATTTCTCCGTCCTGTGGTGGAGGACAATCCACCCGAAACCTAAGGTTTTGAGCATGGAATCTCCGGGTTCCGGTATGGAGCCTGTTATGTTAATTACCCTTCTGACCTCCCTTTTTGCATTTACCCTCATTTTCTTCCTTTTATTAGGACGGAGGATTTCATTGGAAAAGATGAGAGATGAAATGAACGAAATAAAGAGGAGACATTTTGAAAAAGGCTAAAGAGATATTCGAAAAATATATATCGGATAAAAAACTAAAGTTTACCTCGCAGAGAAATCTCATACTCGATATATTTTTAAAAGAGGAAGGGCATATAAGCGCCGAAGACCTTTATAAAAAAGTATCCCAAAAATACCCTTCAATCGGGCTTGCCACTGTTTACAGGACTTTGAAGCTTCTATCCGAATGCGGTCTTGCGCACGAAAGGCAATTTGGAGACGGCCAGACCAGATACGAGCACAGCTATGAACATATCCATCACGACCATCTTATATGCACAAGGTGCGGAAAAATCATAGAATTCGAGAACAGCGATATAGAAAAGCTGCAGAGCGATGTGGCAAAAAGGAATAAATTTAAAATATACGCCCATAAACTCGAGCTCTACGGCCTTTGCCATGAGTGTGTAAATAAGTAATGAGCAACGAGCGATGAGCAATGAGTTTTTACTCGTTACTTGCTGCATATTTATAAGTCCCCCTTAATAAAGGGGGAAAGGGGGTTGTTATGAAGATCAAGACCCAGCTGCAGGGTATAGTGATAGCGCTGCTCGTATTTGCATTAATCAATGTAATATTGATTTTTTCGGGATTGAGGAGTATGGGCGATGACGGAAGGGTGGTAAATTATGCAGGTATAATAAGAGGAGGCACCCAGAGGCTTATCAAGCTCGAGCTTGCGGGACAGCCGTCCGATAAGCTTATAGGAAACATCGATAAGATAATTAGCGGGCTTATTAATGGAAGTAAGGAACTGCAGCTTCCCATGGCTGTGGACGAAAAATTCATTTCAAAAATGAGGTTGCTGGAGACATCCTTTAAAGACCTTAAACAGACGATTTATGAATTGAGGCGGGATTCATCCGTGCATGACAGGCTGTTTAAGGACAGCGAAATTTTTTTTGAATATACTATGGAAACCGTAGCAGCGGCAGAGGAGTTTTCCAGGGGCAAGGTGAATTCTTTGAAGAGGGTGCAGATAGCCCTCTTTGTATTAAATTTTATAATACTTGCATTCGTCTGGTTCATAAGCAATAGGAAAATATCGAAGCCTTTATCGAATTTGACGGAGAGGGTAAAGGATATAGCTACAGGCGAGGGCGATTTGACAAAGAGGCTAAATTTCAGCCAAAAGGACGAGGTGGGAGAGTTGTCCCGCTGGTTCGATGCCTTTGTAGAGAAGATACACGATATTGTGGTTAGGATTAATCAAACAGCCTTTAATGTGGCTTCTGCATCCGAGGAGATGGCAGCCTCCATACAGCAGGCATCGGCAACCAGCAATGAAATATCCAAAGGGGCAGAGACACAGAGTTCTGCAGTAGAAGAATCGTCCAGCAGCATAGGAAAGATGGATAAGGCGATAAAAGAGGTTGCAGACAGCGCAGTAAAGGCGAGCGACATAGCATCGAAGGCAAACGAGCAGGCAGTAAAAGGAGGGGATGCGGTCAATCAGACCATAGCCGCCATGAAGATGATAGAAGATAGCAGCAAGAAAATGGAAACCATAGTAGGAGTAATAACCGATATAGCAAATCAGACCAATTTACTCGCCTTAAATGCGGCAATAGAGGCAGCTAAAGCAGGGGAGCAGGGCAAGGGATTTGCAGTGGTAGCAGAGGAAGTCAGGAAGCTCGCAGAGAGGAGCGGCGAATCAACGAAGGAGATAACCCAACTGATAAAAGAAAGCACGGACAGGGTAAGCCACGGCACAAAGGTAGCCAATGATGCAGGTGAGGCATTGAACAAGATAATCGGCGGCGTAAAAGAGACCACCGGATTGGTTGAGATGATAAGCAGCGCCACGGAGGAGCAGAGCGCAGGAGCGGACGAGGTAAAGAAGGCGATAGACGAGCTTGCGAAAATCAGCGAGCATAACGCATCTGCAACAGAGGAATTATCGGCAACCACTTCCGAACTTGCAAAGGCAGCGGATGAGTTATCGGGAATGGCGGATGAATTGACCGGTATAGTGCATCAATTTAAGATAGATACCGGAAAAGTTAAGAGTTAAGAGTTATAAGTTGGGAGTTAGAATGAAAGAAGGAGTCATAAGACAGAGGACAGAGGACAGAGGACAGAGGATAGAGGATAGAGGACAGAAAATAAAAGTCTGTTTTCTGTCTTCTGTCTTCTGTCTTATGACTTTTCTTTTTACGCCTGTCTTTGCAGACGAACAACCCCCTCAATCCCCCTTAATAAAGGGGGAATTAAAGGGGGTTGTTGCCGAAAGCGGACAGGTAGAATATGTTCAGGTTGTCGGCGCTGCGGATACGAGAACTACATTCAGCGATGGAAAACATTCTGTTGACGAATTGGTAAGGATGGCGAGAGACAGGGGGATAGAGGTGCTTATCATTAATGACCACGACAGGTATTCGCTGGAATACGGGATATGGCCCCTCCATAAAATTATAAAGAAAAAGGTAGACGAGTCCTCTCTTTTAAAGAACGGCGCTGCTGCATATTTAGAGGAAATAGAAAGAATAGGCAAAAAATACCCCGAAGTTCTCATTATACCCGGCGTTGAAAGCGCCCCCTTTTATTACTGGACCGGCAGTGTTTTTTCCAATAATCTTACGGCAAATAAATGGGAGAACCATATAGGAATTATAGGATTTGAAAGACCCGAAGACTTCGAAGGTCTTCCCACTCTGAACAGCAATTTTTCGCTCAAGTATTATAAAAAATATATTTATAATATCGCATTTTTCAGCATCTCCTTTCTTTTAAGCGGCATCTTAATTCTATGGAAGGGTATATATAGGTATGCAGGTATGTCCATAGCTGTTTTCAGCCTGCTTTTTATTATAAATTTCCACCCCTTTCAAAGCTCTCCATTCGACCAGTATCATGGAGACCAGGGTGTTGCTCCGTGGCAGGAGACCATAGATTATGCAAATTCAAAAGGGGGCATTACCATCTGGCATCACATGGAATCGTCGTCGGGTATCGGTAAAAAGGGGCCTATATCCGTCAATACCCCTCCCCATCCGGAAGATCTATTAAAAACTTATGGTTATACAGCCTTCCAGTCAATCTATGAAGATACAATCCATGTTACGGAGCCTGGAAAGGAATGGGATATATTGCTTAACCAGTTTTGCGCCGGAAACAGAGATGCGCCTATATGGGGAATGGGGGGGCACGATTTTCACGGGGAAGGGGAAT
>CAYMMR010000203.1:0-5315 GCA_964391545.1 uncultured Nitrospinota bacterium
CGAAGGGTTCGGAATGACAGTTTGCTGCTTATTTGCCTATTTCGCAACTCCCTCAGAATATCAGAATAAAATCTCCAGAGCCTCGGCAACGGAAGATACTTCCGCAATATCAAACCCTGTCCCCGTATGCTGCAAGCGGGGATTTAAGTTTCTTAAAATATTCTTTTTAACCTTTGGAATTATACATCGGGTAAAGCCGAGCTTTGAAGCCTCTACGAGTCTGTTATCCAAATGGGTTACTCCCCTCACCTCCCCTGCCAGGCCAACCTCTCCGATTATTATTGTCCTATTATCAACAGGTTTATCCTTGAAGCTCGATGCCATGGCAATGATAACACCAAGGTCAACCGCAGGTTCATCAATCCTAACCCCTCCTGCTACATTTATGAAAATATCCTCGCCTTGCAAATGAAGCCCTATTCTCTTCTCGAGTATAGCAATCAAAAGCGACATCCTGTTCGGGTCTACGCCCGTAGCCATCCTTCGGGGCATATTCAAATTCGAGTAGCTCACCAGAGCCTGAAGCTCTACCAATATGGGTCTTGTCCCCTCCACACTCGATACTACTACAGAGCCCGAAATCCCTTTTGGCATCTCGGAAAGAAACAACTCGGATGGATTAGCCACCTCATATAATCCGTCATCCTTCATCTCAAATACCCCTATCTCGTTTGTGGAGCCGAACCGATTCTTTATAGCCCTTAATATCCTGAATGAGTGCCCCCTATCTCCTTCAAAATATAGAACTGTATCCACTATATGCTCAAGCACCCTTGGGCCTGCAATTGCGCCGTCTTTGGTAACATGACCTATAAGGAATGTAGGTATGTTCATCTTCTTTGAAATATTCATTAACTGGCATGATACCTCTCTCACCTGACTTATGCTGCCTGGCGCCGATTGAAGCTGTGTGGTATAAACAGTCTGGATGGAATCTATCACAACAAGGGATGGAGACTGCTTCTCTATCTGCGGGATTATATCCTCGAGGCATGTCTCCGAAAGTATCAGCAGCCTTTCCGAAAGACTCCCCAGCCTATCCCCTCTCAATCTTATCTGGCTCCCGGATTCCTCTCCTGTTATGTATAGGACTGTGCCGGCATTATTACTTACCTTTGCAGAGGATTGTAAGAGAAGGGTGGATTTGCCAATGCCAGGGTCTCCGCCTATCAGGATTAAGGAACCGGGAACAATCCCCCCGCCCAATACCCTGTCAAATTCGATAATCCCGGATTTTATCCTCTTTTCATGGCTGCTTTCTATATCGGTAATCGGGGTAGGATTTTCTTTGGCCTTGTTTTCTCCGAGCCATCTGCCGGCAGCTTCCGAATCTTCCCTTTCTTCGACAAAGGTATTCCATTCTCCGCATTCAGGGCATCTCCCCATCCACTTTACCGATTGGTAACCGCAGGACTGGCAGGAAAAATGGGATTTTACTTTTGGCATCTTTTAAAGAAGTGTCATAGTATCAAAGTATCAGAGCGTCAGAGCGTCAAAGTTTAATACTATGACTCTTTGACACTTTGACTCTCTGACACTTTCCTGATATATGTTCCGCTTTTGCCGCCGCTTTTCTTTATAAGACAAACATCGGTTATGGTCATATCCTTATCTACGGATTTGCACATATCGTATATTGTGAGGGCTGTTACAGAAACGGATACGAGGGCATCCATCTCAACCCCTGTCTTGCCTACCGTTCTGACAGTGGATTCTATTTCTATGCAGCTTTTCTCCTTCGATGGATGAAATTTTATATCAACTCCCGTAATTTCTATCGGGTGGCACATCGGGATAAGTCCGGGAGTTTTTTTTGAAGACATGATGCCTGCAACCCTTGCAACACCGAGGACATCGCCTTTTGAAATCTCCCTATCCCGAATCATCCTAAAAGTTTCGGGCTTCATATATATAACAGCCTTTGCAACCGCCTCTCTTGCAGTTTCCGATTTGGCGCTTACATCCACCATCCTCGCCTGACCGTCTTTATCGAAATGTGTAAGCTCTTTCATAAATAGTATTAAGTGCCGAGTACCGAGTGTCAAGTGTTAAATCTTTTACTTAACACTCAACACTTACCACTAATTTTGGTGGCGGCGCAGGGATTCGAACCCCGGACATGAGGCTTATGAGACCTCCGCTCTAACCAACTGAGCTACGCCGCCAATTTTATTTTATTGTAGCCCTATTATAATTATGAGTCAAGAGTCTTGGAAGAAATGAAACTGCTGAACAAATATGGTGGATTTGCTTTTTTAGGCAGGATAATCTCAAAAATAAGTTATTGAACAGTCATTATATATTATTTCTTCTCTTTGGGTTTTTCTTCCTTCTCTCCGGGCTTTACCCTTCTCTTCGGCTCCGCAGATACATCTCTGTCCACAAGCTCGATGACAGATAGCTGCGCAGCGTCCCCCTTTCTGAAACCGAGCCTGTATATTCTCGTATATCCGCCTTTTCTCTCCGAATATCGTTTTGCAATTACATCGAATATCTTTTTCAAAACGGTTTTATCTTTAACATATTCTGCAGCCATTCGCCTGTCGCTAAGCGTTCCCTTTTTCCCTAAGGTAACCATTTTATCGGCTACCCTCCTCAACTCCTTTGCCTTTGCAAGAGTAGTTTGTATCTTTTCATAGCGCATCAAAGAGGTAACCAGATTTCTAAGGAGCGCCTTTTTATGAGCAGTCGTCCTGCCCAATCTTACAACTCTTCTTAAATGACGCATATATCAATCTCCCAAAAAAGGTAAAAAGGTGAAGAGGTAAAGAGGTTTAAAACCTTTTAACCTTTTAGCCTTTTTACCTCTTTACCCTGCTTACTCGGTCAACACGCCGGCAGCTATGAGCTCGTTTTTATATTCATCTATGCCCATCCCCAGCGCCAAACCCATCTCCGCCAGTATTTCTTTTATCTCATTCAATGATTTTCTTCCGAAATTTCTCGTCTTCAGCATATCTTGATCGGTCTTCTGAACGAGGTCTGCAATAGTCTTGATGTTCTCGTTTTTAAGACAATTGTAAGACCTAACCGAAAGCTCCAGTTCTTCTACGCTCCTTTTGAGATTTGCGATAATCTTCTGTCTCTTTTCGTCAATCTGCGGAGCCTTTACGATTATCTCCTCCTCAAAGTTTATAAATATCTGCAGATGGTCTTTGAGTATCTTTGCTGCATGGGCCACAGCATCTTCCGGTTTTGTAGCTCCATTCGTCCAGACCTCCAGTATCAATTTTTCGTAATCCGTAGATTGTCCGACCCTCGTATTTTCCACGGTGAAATTCACCTTTTTTACAGGGGAAAATATAGCGTCTATAGGCAGCATCTGGACAGGCATACCCTCCTCCGCATTCTTCTCTGCCGGAACATACCCCCTGCCCTTTTTTACTATCATCTCTACATCCAATTTTCCACCCTTATCGAGCGTCGCTATAAGATGGTCGGGATTTAAAATCTCGATATCCGCATCGCTCTTTATATCCTTTGCCCTAACTTCACCCTTTCCGTCCGTATGGATAAATATGGTCTTGGGATGATCTACATTAAGCTTTATCATAAGCTCTTTTATGTTAAGAATTATCTCGGATACATCCTCCCTCACTTTAGGTATAGTGGAAAATTCGTGATAAACACCGTCAAATTTGACGGCTGTTACTGCTGCCCCCTGAATCGAAGACAAAAGATGCCTCCTTAGCGCATTTCCTATCGTTGTGCCAAAACCTCTTTCAAAAGGCTCGGCAATAAACTTACCATAAGTTTGTGTCAAAGTCTTTTTATCAGGTTCTAATCTTTTAGGCTTAATAAAACCTTGCCAGGCTGTA
The DNA here is from genome assembly GCA_964391545.1 of uncultured Nitrospinota bacterium. Classification (GTDB taxonomy): domain Bacteria; phylum Nitrospinota; class Nitrospinia; order UBA9942; family UBA9942; genus JACQEW01. Next base: position 3,819 of record CAYMMR010000203.1, read on the forward strand.
TTCATGAAACCTCCCAATAATAGAGTGTAAGTGTAAGTGAAAATTCAATACTCAATTTACACTTGCACTACTTAGAGTAAAGCTCCACAATCAGATGTTCCTGAAGGGGGGTGTTTATTTCCTCTCTTTCAGGAAGATTCTGTACAACACCTTTCAGCGACGGAGCATCTAACTGCAGCCAAGCCGGAACACCTCTTTTATCAGTTTCTTTCAAAGAATTCTTGACAGCTTGAAGATCGCGGCTCTTTTCCCGAACCTCGACAGTATCGCCTTTTTTAACCAGATAGGATGGAATATTTACCTTTCGGCTGTTTACGGCAAAGTGATTATGCCTTACCAGCTGACGCGCCAGCCTTCGTGTCGGCGCCAATCCCAATCTGTAAACAACATTATCCAAACGTCTTTCTAATAACTGGAGAAGCATTTCTCCTGTAATTCCCTTTTTCCTATCGGCTATTTTAAAGTAATTTCTAAACTGCCTCTCCATAATGCCGTATATTCTCTTACCCCTCTGTTTTTCTCTTAACTGCGTGCCGTATTCGGACAATTTTATCCTGCTCTGCCCATGCTGACCAGGCGCATAGTTTCTCCTCTCCACGGCGCACTTATCGGTCAAACACCTGCTGCCTTTAAGAAAAAGCTTTATCCCTTCCCTTCTACATAACCTGCATACCGATTCCCGATACCTTGCCAATCTTACCTCCTACCTCAAAATTTGAAATTTGAGATTTTAAATTTGAGATTTATATTATACCCTTCTCCTCTTCGGCGGCCTGCAGCCGTTATGAGGAATCGGAGTAACATCCCTTATCAGGTCAATTTCCAAGCCGGTTGCCTGAAGCGCCCTTATCGCCGCCTCTCTTCCTGCTCCAGGCCCTTTGACATATACGCCAATCTTTTTCACTCCCATATCCAATGCCTTCTTTGCAGCAGATTCCGCTGCCAGCTGCGCTGCAAATGGAGTTCCCTTTCTTGAGCCTTTAAAACCTACAGTGCCGGCGCTGGACCATGCAACGACATTGCCGGTGGCATCGGTTATAGATACGATAGTATTATTAAATGTAGATTGTATATGCGCCACGCCGTTGCCAACCACTTTTTTTATTTTCTTTTTGACTATCTTAGCATCCTGAGCTTGCAGAGCCGGTTCCTCTTTAGGCTTCTCTTCTTTTTGCTTATCCTTGATCTCCTTTTGGTCCATTATTTACTCCTCCTTTTTCTTAGCGCCGACGGTCTTCCTCGGCCCTTTTCTTGTTCTGGCATTTGTACGTGTCCTCTGTCCCCTGACCGGAAGAGACTTTCTGTGCCTCAATCCTGCGTATGAGCCTATATCCATCAATCTTTTAATATTAAAAGAGAGATCCCTTCTCAAATCGCCTTCTACCTTATATTCCTTCTCGATAATGCCTCTAAGTTTTCCAACCTCTTTCTCGGATAGATTTTTTACCCTCGTATTGGGGTCAATGCCCGACTCTTTAAGAATGACCTTTGACAGGG
>CAYMMR010000204.1:0-5297 GCA_964391545.1 uncultured Nitrospinota bacterium
GAGTTAATCATTAAATTGAGGAGGTTAAGATGAAGAAATATTTATTAGCAATATTTTTAGTGTCAATATTTGTAGTTAGCTCGAGCATGGCTTATGCCGGTGTAAAGAGCAGCACCTTTCATGGTCAGTTCAGAATAAACTCATATAACCAGTCCCAGGATTCAGGGACAGGCGAGTCCTATACAACCGCAGCATCGAGGCTGAGATACAGACCAACCTGGGATGTAGCGATGGACGGCGGCGTTGCAATGCACATGCAGTTGAATATCGGACATATAAAAGATAACCTTTCAAATGCAAGATATGATAAAAGCGGTTCGGATCCGGCAGTTGGATTAAGGCATGCCTATGTTCTTGCTCCGGTAACCGAAGGGGTATCGTTAATAGGCGGTCTTGTTCCGCTGTCAGATAAATTTGGCGATACACTATTCAGCGGCGATTGGGATTTTAACCCGCTTACCTATGCGCTTTTGATAAATACCGGCGGAGCGAATATAAGGGCTGGATACGCTACATTGTCTGAAGGTTCGGAGTCTAACACCGGCGGGACAGGGAAACAGACAGACGATGTAAGCGCCTATGTATTGGATGTTGATTTTGGAGGTTTTGGCGCCTCATATTATCTTGTTTCTGCGGATGATGCACATGCCTTAGCAGGTTCGAGCCAGAGTTATTATGGAGCAAGATATTCGGGCGATTTTGGAGGTATTGGAATAAATGCCTTCATTCTCGGCAATGGCGGGACATTTAAGAAAGGCGTAGTTAGCGCAACAGAGGATGTCAGCAATTCGGGTATGGCAGGAAAACTTGAGGTAAAGGTGCCTGTAGGCTCTGCGAAAATCGGTGTAATGGGGATATACGCATCTGGAAACAAGGATACAGGCAAGGGTTTTATCACACCGATGCAGATTATCGGACATCATGGATATTGGGGATATACAGGCAAGTTAAATATACAGGGACCGACAGATACCGGTATAGATGACCCGATAAGGATTGATGGAAGCAGGTATAGCGACGGCGGAACAAAAGGACAGGGATTGACAACGATTCAGGCGAATGTGGATTTCCCTGTTTCCGATAGTTTCTCTGTCTATGGAGCGCTTGGAACATTCAGCAAGAATGAGGTTCCATCGGGTTCAGAGAAAGATGTAGGCACCGATGTTTATCTGCAGGGAACTTATGGATTCGGCGATGGGCTCAACCTGCAGTTTGGCGGTGATTTTGCCTCTCTTGGAAAGGGATATACAGGAACATCCAAGACAGGCTCGACGACATTGTTGTTTGCAAGATTCCAGCTTGAGTATTAATTTTTATCCTCGTTCCCAAGCTTTTGCTTGGGAACGAGGAAGTTGTAAGCGTGAGGAGATGTGGTTGCCGTCCTGGGCAAGACGAAGAGTTAAAAATAGATTCTTCGCTTTGCTCAGAATGACAGCGTAAAAAAAAGTATATGCCCCTCACGATTGTTTTGACGCCCACTCTTCCTGGGTGTCGAATTACCTCCTCTCGTGAGGGGTTTTTTTTGTGTTTTTTTTCCTTGACATAATTATAAATATTTTATATCTTATCGGAGTTTTTGTTTAGGTAAAGGAAATTATAAAATCTTTATCAGGTTTTGCTCTTGGAGGTGGAATGACAAGGAATAATTTTCTAAAGAAAGCAGGTTTGGCAATCGTATCTTTTGCAGGTATCGGGATCTCCGGATTATTAAGCAATAAAGCCCATTCAAAGCCTTGCTCCTTAAAAAAATCAGGCTCATCAAAAGAAAAAGCCGAGGTTGGATTATTTGAAAATTTTAAGAGGTATTCTGTTGCCATAAAGGAGAGGAATAAGACCTTGCCGGAGAATATTAATAGATATTGAGTTGGCAATGAGCTATAAGCTATAGTAAGCGAATTAAATAATCTGACTTGCGTATCTGTCATTCCGAGTGAAACGAGGAATCTTAGATTTCTCCCTTCGGTCGAAATGACAACTTTCTTTTTTCGTTTACTATAAATTAAAGGAGTTTTCATGGAAGACAAATTCAAATTAAATCGGAGGAGTTTTTTAAAATTTACCGCAGCCGGCTCTGCTGCCGCTGCCGCAGGAAATCTGCTCGATGCCGAAGATGCCCATGCAATGCACGGCTGGAGCGGGAAGACGGACTTTGAGCAGTATCCGTATACCGAGAAATTGATACACCGCCCAAAAGACGTAAACTCGGGCTGCTCCTTCTGTCCTTCAAACTGCCGCCATAAAGTTCATATAAAAGACGGCCGTGTTATGAATGTCTACGGCGAGCCGGATGACCCTGTTCAGGATGGAGGTCTCTGCGCCAAAGGACAGAGCATCCCACAGCTTCTCTATAACAAATACCGCATTACCAAACCGATGAAAAGAAAGGGTCCGAAACCCTCCGATGTATTTGAACCTATATCATGGGAGCAGGCATTAACAGAAATCGCACAGAAGCTTATTGACATAAGAGATAAAACGCCCGAAGGCGCAAAGGCAGTAGCAGCAAAGGCGAGCGGCAGGCAGACAAGAGAGGCAGGCGCAATGCAGTGGAGGTTTCTCGAACTTTACGGAAGCCCCAATACCACCCATGAAGGATATATATGCAACGATGCAGGCGGCATTGCCCTCGGCATGACACTCGGCAAGGGTGGGCAGACAAATGGATACGGATATGACCCCATAACAAAGACAGAAGACTTAGGCGATAGCAAATATATCCTGTGGTTCGGGACGAACGATGCAGAATGCCATCCTGTTCTCCATGCCTACATGAAAAAGAGGAAGAATAAAGCAGGGACGAAATGGATTGTCATAGACCCGCGGTTCACTATGACGGCAAACGGCGCCGATTTATGGCTGCCGATAAAACCCGGCACGGATATGGCATTAATCTATGGAATGATACACCATATAGTAAATAATAACCTCGAAGATAAAAAATTCGTAGAAAAATGGGTTTCGGGATTCGAAGAATTAAAAAAGCATGTAAACGAAAAAGGATATTCTCCCGAATGGTCCGAAAAGGTTACAGGTATTTCGAAGGAGACCATAAAAAAGATAGCGGAAGATTATGCCAGGACAAAGCCTGCTGCGATTATCACCAATGCAGGAATAGCCCATCATGTAAATGCAGTAGATACCTTCAGGACACTGGTATTTCTGTCTGCCATTACGGGCAATATCGGCATTCCGGGCGGCGGAGCAAACTTTATGCACAACTCTCCGATAGGAGTAAGCCTCCCGCCTATAAAAAATAAAAAAGAGATTACAGAGGCAGGCCTTCCTCCCCAACCCGATTATTTTGTGAAGGCTGTAAATACAGGAAAACCTTATAAATTGAAGGCGGTCTTTTATGCAGGCAACATGCTCACACAGAACTCGAACACGAAGGAAGTGGAGGAGGCATTAAAGAAGCTCGATTTATTCGTATCCTTCAATCTATTCCCGCAGGAGGATACATACTATGCAGATTACATATTGCCCGTAACAACATTCTATGAAGTAGACCATGTAGGCGTCAGGAGATGCGACAGGGGGATAAGGTGGAGGAATAAATGCGTTGACCCTGTAGGCGAGGCGAAGAACGACCCGGATATATGGATAGAGCTTGGGCAGATGATGGCAAAATTGGATAAGAAAAACCCGCCCGAATACTGGACGGAAAATCTCGATATAAAATGGAAAGACAAAAAATACTTATGGAATCGGGTATCGCCGAAGAACAATCCTACTGCGGCAGGCATGACGGCAGACAGGATGGATAAGATGTCTACCCCTCTGCGATGGCCATGTCCAAGTTCCGACCATCCCGGCACGAGCGTAATGTTCCTCGACAGCCCGAAGTGGAAAGAAATATGGGGAGGCAAGAGATTTCCGAATGCCATAGATAAAGTAGAGATTTACACAAAAGAATTGGACGATAAGCTTAAGCCGTCGGGACACAGCGCATTGCCCGAATTTTACACATCCCCAGAAAATATGGATGGACACCCAACCCTTGAATATTCCGATGAGTTTATAAAGAGTCCTACTGTATCGAATACATCGGGCGGTAACCTTGTCCACAAGGTCAAGATAGGGGTTAAACCTGATGAGAAGCTGAAGAAGGAATACCCATTACAGCTTATTACAGGGAGAAACAGCGCAGTCCATTTCCATACGATAACCCATTGGGCATGGAATCTTACGCAGATTTCAGGAGATATATACGCACAGATACATCCAAAAATGGCAGAGCAGATAAAGGTTCAGACAGGAGATTTTATAAAAGTCGAGACACCGAGAGGCTCGATGGAACTGCCGGCGCTTGTATGGGACGGCATTCAGCCCAATACCATATTCATTCCCATAAGCTTTGGAAATAAGCAGAAGGTTCATACCGATGTGGAAAGAAAGGTATGGGATACTGTTAATAATCTTACATCGAATTTATATTACGATACGCTCTCCGGACAGCAGGGCTATAAATCTTATCTCTGCCGTGTAACATCCATACCGGGAAAGAGGCTGGTGGAGAAGAAGGTGGTTAAGGGATGAAAAGGCTAAAAGGCTAAGAGGCTAAAAGGCAAAAAGGTGAAGAGGCGAAAAGGTTTTAAACCTCTTAACCTATTAGCCTTTTTACCTCTTTACCTTGTTTGGAGGTTTAATGTCGAAGACTCAATACGGATTTTTGGTAGATACTGAAAAGTGCATATTCTGCAGGGGCTGTATTGCTGCCTGCAAGATGGAGAATCATGTAGGCTCTCAGTGGCAGAGGAACGAAGTGATGCTGATGGGTCCCGACCAGACAAAAAGCCCTGCCATGTATCCTGTATACATGAACTGCAACCACTGCGAAAATCCTGCGTGTATAGCCGCCTGTCCGGTCGAAGGAAAGGCATTGGAAAAGAGGAGCGACGGGAGGGTGGTTGTAATACCCGAAAAATGCGATGGAGACGAATTCTGTGTTTACGCATGTCCCTATGGTGCGATAAGACTTACCCCTACAAGAAATGAAATTGGTTTCTATGTGGTTGATAAATGCACCTATTGCGTTCATAAGGCAGACAGAAAACCAACTGATCCGGGGGGCAATAAGCCTGCCTGTGCTACGAAATGTCCTACAGGTGCAATAGAATTTGGATTACGGGAAGAGCTTTTAAAGAAGGTGAAGAAAGAGGGGAGAGAGGAGATGGATTTCGACCTCTTTAACACGGGACCAAGTAATATATATTTAAAACCAAGAGGGAAAAAAGAGAATATTTAGTTCACACTGAAAAATGACCTTTTTTCACTTCCGTTACTTTCGGGGCACCCAT
>CAYMMR010000205.1:0-5278 GCA_964391545.1 uncultured Nitrospinota bacterium
TGGTGAAAAATGACTTTTTTGAACGACTTTTACGGTGGATTATATAACTTTGCGGTGAGAGGAAAAGCATTATATCCACCGGCCTTTCACCGCATTTTTTCCTTTTGTTCCATATATAATTTTAAATAAATAGAGCAAAAGAAAAATAACGGAAGTGAAAAAAATGTCATTTTTCACCGTAAGCTAATTATACCAAATTTTATACATCGCAATACCTATTAATTCATGAATCGCATAACTGCTTTGGGACAGCGCATAAGTAGAAGGTATGAGACTATCTATTCCATATCCGTGTGGAGAATAGGCATAGCCGACAGGCAATGGAATAATAGAATCCTTCGGGTATTTTTTCTGAAATGCCTGAACTGCCCTCGGTATATGAAGGGCAGAAGTTACAATGCCAATTTTTAGTTCATTCTCCGGCGGGAAAATTTTCGATAGCTCGACTGCATGCTCAAGAGTATGATGGGACTTAGACTCTACGATAATCTTATCGGCTCGAATCCCCAATGCAACGGCTAAATTTTTCATAGTGTCGTCTTCGCTGCCTTTTATATCGCCTGCCCCTGACATCACCAATGTCTTTGCGCCGCTCTGTTTAAAGATTTCAACCCCGTTAAAAACCCTTGAATATGTGGCTCCGGACGGCTCCGGGTTTTCACGAAATCCACCTGAAGTCGAAACACCGCCGTTTAAAACCACTATTATATCTGCCTTCGAAAGAATCTCTGCGGAAGGCGGCTTGTATTGGCTTTCTAAATAATACACAAAAAAATCCGAGACAGGGCTGATGCTCAGGAAAAATAAAACCGCTGTCCCGATAATCAAAAAATACCATCCTATCTTAAACCTCGATTGCCTGCGCAAATCCCGTGTAATTAATATCCCTGCTGATAGAAGGAACAATATTAACACTATCGGATTGGGGAGGGATCTTAACATCGACATTTTGATTTACGAAGGAGGCGATAAGACTGCAAAAAAAAGTTTATTAGCGTCCCCAGGGGGATTTGAACCCCCGTTACCGCCGTGAAAGGGCGGTGTCCTTGGCCGGGCTAGACGATGGGGACAATTCAGTTTGGAGTATAGAGTTACGAGTTTTGAGGAAAGGCTTAAAAACATTTTTCCCCTCTTAACTCAATACTCAAAACTCTTAACTATTAGTTAGTGGTGAGCCGCCTGGGATTCGAACCCAGCACACCCGCCTTAAAAGGGCGGTGCTCTACCAAATGAGCTAGCGGCCCAAAAACCAAAAAATAAAGCCACAGATGGACACAGATATTCACAGATAAAAGCCTTTAATTTTTAATATCTGTGTTTATCTGTGTTCATTTGTGGCTGAAAATTAAAATATCAAATCCATCTCCTCTTGTCAATTCAAAATTCTTCCACGCATAGGTTTAATTCTACTGTCCTCGACTCCATGCCTTTTAATTTAATTTTCCAATGGACTAAAATTGCCGAGCCCTGATATGTCCTCTCGAACCCGTCTTCGGACTGAGAGACCGTTTCTATGGGGAAATACCAGAGAGATGCAGGCTCTTTAAGGGAGAGGATTATCTGAAAGCGGTTCCAATCGTCCCTCATGCCAAAGGATTTTATATTAGAAATATCTCCTATGGTTTTTAACAATCTTCCCCCCCCGTTTTTATTGAATACGGGCAGCGGGGGTTGAGAGATATAATATCTCAAATCGCTGTCTCCTGCCAGCAGTGTAAAATTGAATTCTATGCCGAACCATATATCTATATCTTTTTCGGAGAGATTCATTATTTCATATTTTGAAGATATGTCGGCACTTTCTTTTGAAAAGTCAAAAGACTTTAAAATAGATACAGGGGTAAACAGCTCGCCTTGTCTTATACTTCCAGTTCTTTTCATCTTTAATCTTACATTCTCCCCCTTGCCCCTATATCCTTGCCCCTTGTTTATTTCTTCAACAGCATAAGGCTTATCCACAAAATCGCCTGCCTCTGGATAGCTGCATCTTATGAAGTTCTGAAGCCCAGTGTCTTCCCCAAAAAAATGGTCAATAAAAGACCTCCGCTGATACCAGTCGTAGACGAGCATATCAGCCAGCCCCTTTTCCTTCAGTTTTACTATATCGTGTATGGATTTAGGCGAGTCTCCGCCGTGATGCTCGTTTTTTGCTTCCTTTACCTTGTGGTGATATGCCTCTTCCCTGCGGGTCAGAGTATTCGAGAGGTTAAACCTCTTTGGCCTGTAATCGAGTTCGAAGAGAGTGCCTCCGTAATCCGGGTCAAAATAGGCATTGAGTTTTTTACTGCTTATCAATACCTCGTCCTGGTTATCCTTATCGTAATCGAATACTTTGTATTCGAGCCAGTTTTTATTTCCGCGGAGTTTTTTATCTGCAATATTTTCGGCTTCGATGAGATGCTCGTATATTGCGTGTCTAAGATAGTTAAGATAGAGGCCGCCAAAAAGTCCATGCCAATAGGCGCAATTGCACTGCCCCCTGTAAAGCTCCCTCGATTCAGGTAATTTTATTTTCCCTTGCCCCTTGCCCCTTGCCCCTTGCCCCTTGATTTTTTCGCTAACATAGAGCATCTTCTTGTGCATCAGATTGCTTTCGCCGTATTTTGTTAAAAAATTATCCCACAGACCGCCCCTCGTAAAGGGCTTGTATTTATCCCTCACCCCGCGATTTTCGAGGTCTTTTAAAAACTCCTCGAATTTAAACCCTGCCTTTGCAGGCAGGGACCACTCCATCATTTCTTCGTAAGATGCCATCGGCAGATATATCCTTCCGGTAGGAGGGAATTTTTCGATATATTCGCCGAAGGTGGGCATCTCTATCCAATCCAGATTATTCTCTATAGCGCTGAAAAAATTATCGAGCCATTTATCTTCGTATACCCATTTATTCGTGCCGGGCCATACGCCGAATTTTTCTCCATCGTCTCCATAAGTAACCCCGTCTATCCCATACTCATCCTTTATCCTCTTAAAATAATCCAGAGTCTCATGGGGCAGCTTGAAGGGTATGGAGTATCTTAAAAATTTATCTATAGGAAAAACCGAAAGGGCGCAGCCGTGCTTCTCCGTAACATAATACCCGAACATATCCTTATGCTCGAGTCCTGCGTAAAAGAAGTGGGTGTCATCGAGAAGCGTATATTTCATCCCTGCCCTCGATATTATCTTAGGCAGCGATGGATCCCAAATCCTCTCTGCCAGCCATATACCTTTTGGCCTGTAATTAAAATTCTCCTTTACGAATTCGGTCATCATATTTATCTGCCCCACCGCATCGTCTTCCGGTAAAATGGAAAGGATAGGCTCGTAGAAACCGCCGCTTAAAATTTCAAGCTGGTTTCTCTCTACCATGCCCCTTATCCTGCCGAAGTAATCGGGAGAGTTTTTTTCTATCCACTCGAGAAGGGGGCCTGAATGATGAATGGATATGCGAATCTTCGGATGCCGCTCCAATACCTCGATAAAGGGAAGGTAGCATTTTTTAAAAGAATCTTCGAATACAACCTCGAAATTTCCAACAGGCTGGTGGCTGTGAATACCGAAAATAAAATTAATTTTTTTCATATTATTTTTTTATAATTTGCAGACAAAATCGCACCTGTCTAAAATAAAAGCGGCTGCATAATGTCCTAGTGGATAGTCCCACAAATAGCTTTACCATAGTTTGTCATTCCCGCGAAAGCGGGAATCCAGTAAAATCAAAGACTGGATTCCGCATCGAGTGCGGAATGACAGTAAAGGAACTTTAGGGACACTCTACTAGTAGTGTTATATATTATATCAAAAATTGTTTTTTGTCTCCATAAACTATGTGTGGTAAAATAATTTTTACTAAAACTATATCTAAGGTAACTGATACTGAAAAAAAGGTCATTTTTCGGTGTGAACTCAGTATCAAATTATTTTATGCAATTGCTCGATATAGGAAGCGGTAAGGATAAGGCGATTAAAAATGCAGTATCAATCGATATTAATCCGGATACATCTCCCGATATTCTCCATGACTTAAATAAAACCCCATGGCCTTTGAGCGATAATACCTTCGATATTATTTATTGCAAGGATATTATCGAGCATTTAGAGGACATTTTGAAAACAATGGAAGAGATACATCGTGTTGCAAAAAATGGGGCAAAGATTTACATTACAACCCCGCATTTTTCCTCTCCCAATTCTTATACCGACCCTACCCACAGGCATCACTTAGGCTTCTTCTTTATAGATTATTTCACAGGGAACAATAAATGGGAATTTTATACAAAGGTCAGATTCAGGAAATCGAGAGGCGAGCTGATTTTTTATCCAAAATTCAAAAACAAGCTTATATGGCGTATTGCCAACAGATTTCCTTCTTTTTATGAAGAGCATCTTGCATGGATTTTTCCCGCATGGTTTATGAGCTTTGAATTGGAAGCAATAAAATGAAAGTTGTTTTTATCTCCCCATCGTTCTTCGGTAATAAGTCGGTTGTCGGCGGAGGAGAGAGGTATGCCTATGAGTTGGCAAAAAAAAATGTCAGACAGGGCTGAGGTCTCGCTTGTCAGTTTTGCCGAAGAAGCCTCATTTCATAAAGACGGAAGACTTACCCTGGAATTCATAGATAAATCATATATACGGCTTATAAAAATTTTAAAGCAGGCCGATATAATTCATTGCTTCCGGGTTTATGACCTTGTTACCGATATATCGGTGATTTTTGGAAAGATATTGAAGAAAAAGATATTTATCACCGATATTGGCGAATGCAGGCTCTCTTCCCGGAGATTGTAGAAGACGGAGTAACCGGTTTTATTGTCCCCCCGAATGACCCTATTGCCATTCGTGAGAAAATAGATTATCTTGTCAAAAATCCCGATATTGCAGATGAAATAGGAAAAAAGGGGAGAGAAAAAATATTAAGACAATTTACCTGGGATGCCGTAGCCGAGAGGTGTCTTGATATATATGGACATAAGCGATAGTCCTTTATCGCCTCTTTGCAATCATGATATATCCAATTGTAGATACATCATCTGCATAAAATAACCTGTCCAGCGATAGAAAAACAAACTGGATTACAATCCTTAAAAAAAATCTTAACAACCTCCCAAGCCATAACGGTCTGCGAATAAGGTAAATATGTGTTGACAGGTGCTCGCCTGCAACGGCAAAGGCGCCGCCGAAGGTATCGAGATGAATTATATTTAATCCGTTCTTTTCGGCAAGGTATTTTAATCCATAAAGGGGTTTCCATCATAACATCGTGAACCGATTCTTAATGAACAGAACCATCATAACA
>CAYMMR010000206.1:0-5254 GCA_964391545.1 uncultured Nitrospinota bacterium
CCCCCAACCCCCTTTATTAAGGGGGAATATTGTAATTTGCTGAATAGTTACTTATATTTTATAAATTAGAAACAGGCAGCAGGAAGGTGCTCTCCCTTTTTGCCGACATAGCTTTATTATCAATATCCTCTACGATAAATGTGAAGTGTGTAACCTTTTTATTCGGAATCTTGTCTTGAACTATAAGAGATAGCGTTGTTTGATATACCTCCCCTTTTTTTACAGATACCGGGTTATCGCCGGTAAGGATATTAGCATGTATCCCTTCTGTTTTTATAAAATATCTGTGGTCAATGTTATCCATATTTAGAATCTTTACGGTATATACATTGATTATCCTGCCGTCGGGAGTTTTTGTGTAAAGAAAATTTCTGCTTCTTAAGACATCTATATCGAGAGGAACCCTTGTTGCAATTCCGTATGTTAATCCGGTTAGTATCGAGATAAGGATTACGGCATAAATTGCCAGCCTTGCTCTCAAGATTTGTGTTGCCTTGCCTGCAAAGGAGTTAAGGGAGCCGTAGCGGATAAGCCCTTCGGGTCTTTCCACCTTTCTCATAACCGAATTGCAGGCATCTATGCATCTGGCGCATGCTATACATTCGTACTGCAGCCCGTTTCTTATATCTATTCCTGTAGGGCATACCTGAACGCATAGAGAGCAGTCTATACAGTCGCCTAAAGGGGCATGAGCTTTTTTATCTATATGCCCTCTCGGCTCGCCCCGTTTCGTATCATATCCGATTATCAGTGTATTCTGATCGCAGAGCGCGCTCTGAAACCGTCCGTAAGGGCAGGGGACGAGACATACCCACTCTCTTAAAAATCCGCAAAATCCGTAAGGTAAAACTACAAAAAAGGAGAGCCAGAACAGGTTTGCATGAGTTAAATTGCCTGCGGCAAGCCTTTCTATCAGAGTATCTGTGGAGATAAAATAAGAGACAAAGGTAAAGGATGAGGCAAATGAAAAGACAAGCCATAGTGAATGTTTTAGAATTTTTTTTAGAGATTTTTTGAAATTCCATGGTGACTTATCGAGATTTATCCTCTCTGTGCGGTCTCCTTCGACAAGCCGCTCTATTGTTATGAATATGTCAGTGAATAGTGTTTGAGGGCATCCGTATCCGCACCATAGTCTTCCTGCAAGTGCCGTAAAAAAGAAAAGGGAAATGGCAAGGAATATTAATATGACGGCAAGATATGGAAAATCCTGGGGCCAGATAGTCAGGTTGAAGATGTAGAATTTTCTCGCGGGTATATCAAAAAGTAGCGCCTGGCTGCCATTCAACCTAATCCACGGAAGTATAAAATATGCTCCAAGAATAGCTATATTAACTATCCATCGAATTTTTGTGAATTTGCCGTCAACGCTTCTGGGGTATATTTTTGCCCATTTATCGATTGTTTCTGACATTGCGGTTTTTGTTCATGCAAGGGAAATTATATATCCGCAGATTACGCAGATTATCGCAGATAACCCCCCTCTTTCCCCCCTTTAATAAAGGGGGGATGAAAAGGGGGTTAAAAAATCTGTGTAATCTGCGTAATCTGCGGATTAATCAGATTTTTGTCTTTACTGTCCGCCTCCGAGACTGTGAACGAATGCTGCCACCTTTGCTATTTTTACGGCGCCTAACTGCGTCTTCCATGAGGGCATTCCGTTCGGTGTTCCTTCTTTCACAATATTGAATATAGCCTCATGCGTCCCGTCGTATAGCCACTCTGCATCCGTAAGATTAGGTCCTATTCCTGTATCCCCTTTGCCCTCTGTGCCATGGCATGCGAAACAGTTCTGGGAGAATATCTTTTTTCCCTCGGCACCAGAGGCAGGGTCTTTCATTATAGAGAGTATCATTTCTTCATTTGGGCGAAATGCAGCGTATCGAGATTCGGTATATTTAATTTCATCTTCATACATTTTTACAGAACTCCATCCGTAAATACCGGGCCAGAATCCGGGATATGCAATCCAATATAATATGCTAAAGGTAATTGAAATATAAAAAATCCACATAAGCCAATTAGGGATAGGGTTGTTATATTCTTCGATGCCATCTATTGAGTATCCAAGCTTTTCAACCATTTGAACCTCCTTTCTTAATTTAATCCTCTAAAAATGGTATCTTCCTGTATCTTTCGAATCTTTCCTTGTTTCCTGTTCTGAATGTCCAGAAGATTATGCCGCAGAAGATTAGAAAGAAATATACAAGAACCGAGCTTTTTGTAATATAGAGTAGTGTTTCCACGATTAACCTCCGGTAACTGCCGTCCCGAGTCCCTGCAGATAGGCTATGACAGCGTCGAGTTCTGTCTTTCCTGCAAGCTCTGACGGCGCATTGGCTATTTCTTTATCGCTGTAAGGCGCTCCAAGTTTTCTTAATGCCTCCATTTTCTTTTTAATAAGACTTCCGTCGAGCGGTGTCTTTGATAGCCATGGATATGGGGGCATAACGGATTCAGGAACTATGCTCTGAGGGTCTTCCATGTGCTGTATATGCCATGAATCGGGGTATCTTTGCCCCACACGAGCCAGATCGGGTCCCGTCCTCTTAGAACCCCACTGAAATGGGTGGTCATACATCGATTCTGCAGCCCTTGAATACGGTCCGTATCTTTCCGTTTCCCACCTGAACGGCCTTATCATCTGTGAATGGCAATTGTAGCACCCCTCTCTTATATAGATGTCTCTGCCCTCGAGCTGAAGCGCAGTATAAGGCTTGACACCTTCTACCGGAGGCACGGCGCTTTTCAGGAAAAATAGGGGAATTATCTCGATTACAGTGCCTATGCTGATAAGTATTGTTATTAGCAATGCCATAGAAAGACTGTTTTTTTCGATATTTTCCTGTTTCATGAGAGCCTCCTTTCTCCGGCCCTTACGGTCATAAAGACATTGTATGCCATTATTAGTATGCCCGATAGGTAGATTACACCGCCGAGAAGCCTAAGCACATAGTAGGGGTGCATTGCTGCTACCGATTCGGCAAAGGTATATGTCAGCGTGCCGTCCTGCTCGACAGCCCTCCACATCAATCCCTGCATTATTCCGGATATCCACATGGCAACTATGTAAATTACTACGCCAATAGTGGATGTCCAGAAATGGAGGTTGATGAGCTTTACGCTATACATCTCTGTTTTTCCAAAGACCCTCGGTATCATGTAATACAGCGCGCCGACGCTTATCATAACCACCCAGCCCAAAGCTCCGCTGTGGACATGACCTATCCCCCAATCTGTGTAATGGGAGAGTGAGTTTACGGTTTTTATCGAAAGCAGGGGTCCTTCAAAGGTGCTCATTCCGTAGAAAGATACCGCTACTATCATGAATTTTAATATAGGGTCTGTTCTTAATTTATGCCATGCGCCTTTTAGAGTCATTATGCCGTTAATCATCCCTCCCCATGAAGGCGCTATCAGCATAACGCTGAATGTCATTCCCAGTGTCTGAACCCAATCCGGCAGCGCTGTATAAAGGAGGTGATGGGGACCTGCCCATATATAAATGAATACAAGCGTCCAGAAATGGAGAACCGAGAGCCTGTAGCTGTAAATAGGAAGCTGCGCCTGTTTCGGGAGAAAGTAATACATAATGCCGAGAAATCCTGCAGTTAAGAAAAATCCTACTGCATTATGCCCATACCACCATTGAACCATGGCATCCTGAACCCCTGCATAAACAGGATAAGATTTCCAGAAGCTTACGGGAAGTTCGAGGGAGTTAAATATATGAAGGACTGCGATTGCAATTATCATTGCCATATAAAACCAGTTTCCGACATATATGTGGTTTTCTTTTCTCTTCCATAGAGTCCCGAAAAAGTTGACAGCCAATGCAACCCACACCACTGCAATAAGAATATCTATGGGCCATTCGAGCTCTGCATATTCTTTTCCCCCTGTTATGCCGAGGGGGAGTGTTATTGCAGCGAGGAGGATTATTGCCTGCCATCCCCAAAAGGTGAAATTCGAGATTGCATCGCTGAAGAGCCTTACCCTGCATGTCCTCTGAAGGGAATAATAGATAGCGGCAAAGAGGACGCAGCCGCCGAAGGCAAATATAACCGCATTGGTATGAAGCGGTCTGATTCTTCCAAATGAGAGATAGGGGATGCCGAAATTGAGTGAAGGAAAGGCAAGCTGTGCTGCTATAGTAACGCCGACAAGCATTCCTACGATTCCCCATATAACAGCCATTATGGAGAATTTTTTTACTATCTCGTCGTCATATTTTGCTGTTGTTTCAACTGCCATAGGGACCTCCTTTCGGTTAAGAAGCTTACAGTTTATTTATTACATCTATTAAGCACCTCCTTTTTTGGGGAAATTACAGATATTCAAATATAATATATATAAAAACACTACAGTTTTCAAGTGGTTTATATTTTTTCCTTTGCTAACTTGTAATATGCCATATCTTACGACGCATAATGGTGCGTCATTTTGACGCATGTGTCATTTCTGAATAATTTTTAATTAAAAGATTGAAAGGGTCTTGTTTATATATATTTATAGCCTCCGATTCCAATCCTTCTATCAAAAGCCCTACATTTTTGCCACACTTATCCCTGATTTCATTTTCAATCTTATTTTTCAACCTCTTGATAAATAAAGCATTATGTAAATCGGATTAATTGGCATATCTATTGCTACTATAAACAACCGATAAATAATTTCAAATTAAAGTGGGTCTTTAAAGGTTACTTTATTCAGGAGGCTGATTGCTTAGACTGAGCAGGGGGGTAGAATATGCAATGAGGGGGCTTGTTTATTTCGCATCTCAGCCGCAGGAAAGGGTAATCCCGCTATCGGAGATTTCCGAGTCGGAGTGTATACCCAAAAGCTTCTTAGTTAAAATATTTCAAGTGCTGTTAAAGCGAGGAATAGTTAAATCGGTGAGGGGATTGGATGGGGGATTTATATTGGCTAAATCTCCACGCGATATAAGTTTGCTCGATATTATAGAAGGCATTGACGGACCTTTATCTGCTTTCTATGACTGTCACAGTGATAACTGCAAAAAGAATGATAGCGAGATATGCCCGATTCATAATGCTTATAAAGAAGGGGTAGATAAATTATCGGATGTATTGCGGAATCATAATATCGAGGAGATAGCAAGGGCATAGACAGAGATAAAGGCATAGGTAGAGGAAAAATCTTTACCTTTACCTTTACCTTTACCTTTACCTTTTAAATAAAGAGGAGGGGAAATGGAGAAGTCAGAAGTCAGAAGCCAGAAGCCTGTAGTGAG
>CAYMMR010000207.1:0-5221 GCA_964391545.1 uncultured Nitrospinota bacterium
AATATTTTTCCGAAGTAAGTCCAAGAACAGGAAAGTGTTTAAACTTATTACCGTTGATATGAACTTGTGAGAGATTTGAAAACAGAATCATTTTGAGAAACCCGTCTTTAATATCCTCCATACTCGGTATATCGGAATGTTTACTATGCTTCTTTTCGATGAGAAATAGGCTGTCTTCCTCTATAATCAATTCATCAACTGTTAGGTGATACTCTCCTCCCAAATAATTCTTTATAGAGATTTTTGCTTTTTGTCGAATTGTGCTTTCTTTAGGTTGAACTGTTCGAAATTCCCTGTTTTGTGCCGAAGCTGCAAGTTCTCTTGAAAATGTCTTAAAGACCTCAGCTTTTTTCTTTAAAATTTCAATTCGTCTATTTATTCCTTTAACATTATGAAGTTCAACGGCTGTCTGTTCTGAAATTTTTAGATAGCTCTGCTTGGCTTTTTCAGCCGCTTCTTCCAGATTCTCAAGTTGTGCTAAGTTCCAATGCAGGGCGTCCGATTTGAAGGCATCAAGTTCATCTAATTTTTTCTTTAGATACTTGTAATCAAATTCTTGGCTTGTAATCTTGTGCTTGTCCTTTTGTTTCTCCCGTTCACTCTTTTCAGCTTTATTGTAATAACCGATAATAACATAAACGCCAAGTAAACTCATAAACGAAACTGTGTCCCACTGGATAAAGTCCCTATCACCATCCTTCCCTTCGTCTTTTAGAAATGGGATTATGGTAACTCGCTTGCTTTTGTTCATGGTGTTATAGACTCGAGCATAAGGATATGAGCGAGTTCTTTTAGGAGAGACCCATTGGCTGACAGCTATTTCAGTGCCATCGTAATCGAGCAAGAAACTGGCGTGTTCAAATGCCTTTCCAGAAAGGAACTCCTTCATTGTGCAAGTCTCAAGCGAATCGCACAATGTTGGCTTGTAACTTACTTTCTCAAGTATACAGTGGATATTCATTTAGCCTCAATCGAAAAGCCTTTGCTGTGTCGTTATCGCCTTCAATCTTTCCAAAGCGTATTTGATGTATTCTTCTTGAATTTCAATCCCGATATGCCGACGACCCACCCGTTCTGCTGCAATGCTTGTTTGTCCGCTGCCGGCGAAAATATCAATCACTACATCACCCTTGTATGAATAAAATTGGATTACTCTTTCGGCTAATTCGAGAGGAAACGGGCATGGATGAATATTTTCTTGAGGAGCAAGCGGACGAATCTTCCACACATTCTTGCTCTTTTCACCTTGATAGTCGGACAAGTTCAACCTGTTTTCGTCTTTTTCTTTCTCGCTTCTGTTCCAGTAAATATTACTATGATTTTTTTTATCTGCTGCCTTCTGAAAAACAAACACATATTCAGCAACTAAACTCGGATAATAGTAGCCTGGGTAAGGGTGTTGAAGAAGAACTCCCGAACGTTTATCTCTGGCTATTGGCTTTTCCCAAATAATATCTTCCTTGAATTTCCAACCAATACTTTCCATCCATGAAACGAAATGAAATGGCAGCGCTGCACGCTCTCCATCCCAGCCTACCGGTGCAATATTAACAACATTGAAACCACCCGGTTTGATTACCCTATACAATTCTCTAAACCGCTCCACTAAGAATATACGGTAGTCATCATATGAAATTTTCTTACGCTCCCATCGTTTAACTTTACCTCTAACCTTTTCAACATGCTCTTCATAATTCACAGCATTTAAGTATGGAGGCGAGGTGAATGCAAGAACAAATTCATTAGAAGAAAATGTCCGCAGCACATCCAAACAATCACCCTGTATCAACTTCCCCAAACCAATCTCATATTCCTTGGCTGAGATAACATACTCAACATCTCGTTCTTTGACGACAGGTTGTTTTGTTGTTGATTTATACTTTACACCTTTCATACCGAATACTCCATTACCTTTACCTTGCTCAAATCCATTGTCCCGAGTCCTAATTTTTCCGCTGCGGTTAAATAGGGGAGTATCATCTCGGTTGAATAGGCATCGTCGTATTTTTCCATGACCTTCGAGCAGTAGGCGTCAACCGCCACCATATCCTGACCGAGTATAAACAGGTTCACCCCTTCCCTGATCTTCCCGATTCCTGCAGTAGGGCCGCCTTTGGTGAGAATGGAACGGGCGTCTACGAATGTCAATTCGGGACGGACGGCGTCGGCAAACTCTGCTATTGACTGCATAAAGTAATTTATATTTTTGAATTTGTCGCTTTGCCTGTTTTCAGCTTTCAGCCGGGTCATCTTTTTCAGTCCTTCGCCGCGGATATGTGCATCCCATCTTTGAGGACCATAGACAGCGCCGAAATTGTTTTTCAGGGCGCAGGTCAAATAAGAGGTATGATGCCTCTTAAGACAGGGCATATTGATAATTACAGGGTTTGTATATATGTTTTGGTGGACTGCAATTTCAGTGTATGCCTGCCAGTTGGGATTTTTGGTCATTATAAATTCGCTCCTCTCCCCTGCATCGCCTGCAAAAAAGCGGATTCCGTAAGGGTTCTTCTGCTCGAGGAGATTGTTCATATCGAAACTCTTTTCCTTAGAATCTATTAAATATGTCCCTGGTGCATCGAATACGCTCACATCCTCAAAACCGGTATCTTTCGATGCCCTGCCAAAGAGAAGCGCAATCTGCGGGTCCGTGGTAATAGGAAATGGCTGTGCAAATACAAAATTCCCTTTGAGCAAAGCCTTTTTCCCTTTGGTAAGCAAAGGCTTGAGTCCTCCGATTGCGTCAATCGCCTTCTCAAGCATCTTTTTAGTATCTTTGCCCTCTACGGCAACGAGAACGGACTTGCCCTCCTGATTTAAAAGTCTGGGCGCACCTGTACGTGACGGCTTTGCCTCCTGCGAACAGCCAAGTATTGGCAGAGAAGACAGGGCAACTGCTCCCGCTGCCATGCCTTTAAGAAAATCCCTGCGGCAAACTCCATTTATTTTATTGTCATCTTGAACTGACATCTTAAAACTCCTTTTGGTGTTAATACAGTGTCTTTTAACTTTTACACTTCGGATACCTGTTGGCTGACAATTTCATTCCATTTTAACTTATGTTCATATTTTATAGCCGTGTCCTTTTTCAAGTTTTCTACATAATTATTAATAAAATCATAAGTATTGTGTAAAAACCTTAAATAATATTTCAAGGAAGGATAGATGCCGTTTGTAATTACCTGACAGCCGTGAATTTTTAATATTCTGGAAATTTCTTAACTATTCAGCAAATAAATTTCCATTAAATTCCCCCTTATAAAAGGGGGACAAAGGGGGTTGTAATACACTGCATTAAAGTTTAAACAACCCCCCAACCCCCTTTATTAAGGGGGAATATTGTAATTTGCTGAATAGTTACGAATTTTTAAGCCTTTCTCTGGCATATTTACAATATTCTCCATTTATTTCTATGCCAATGTATCTTCTATTAAGTTCTTTTGCAGCTACCATAGTGGTTCCGCTTCCCATAAAGGGGTCGAGGACAATATCGTTTTCTCTCGATAAGAGTTTAATTAACTCTTTTATTATAAAAAGTGGATAAATAGCAGGATGTTTGCATCCCTTTATTGTTTCCACTGCACACTCTATTACATCCCTTTTTATCGGCTCACCCTTAATCTTTATGATTGTAAACCCTTTTTTCAAGAGCTGATATTTCCTCCCGCCGTCCTGTCCTCCAAATGGTTCGGAATGGATACCCTTTATCTTCATCCTGAAGCTTTCTATCTTTCCTGTCTTGACCACTTCGATTACTTCTTGCAACTCGCAGAGCGCCATCTTTTTTTGCTCTAAAGTTAGACTGGAGCTTTCAATAAGCTCAAAATATTTTTTCCCGATATTATTGCTGTTAGTCCGCTTGGTCTTAGCTCCATTGTTGCTTATATAACTACTAATGTTGTAGTAATAATCATCGCTTTTTACAAAATGGAAAAAAGGCTCTGTGCTGCTGACAAGTCTTTTTTGATACTGTCGTGGCGTAGGATTTGGTTTTATCCATGTAATATTATTAACAAGTTTTACAGGGAATTTTTTTAATGCCTCTAATGCAAATCTGTAAGGAATCAATTGTAAATTGCCTTCTAAATACTTATCGCCTAAATTAAATACAATACTCCCCTCTTTTCTTAAAATGCGAACACATTCCGAGAAGACATAAATCGAATTATTTATATACTCATCAACGGTTTTTTCATTGCCAATGCCGCTGCCATAATCCCTTTGCTTGAAATACGGCGGTGAGGTGATTATCAGATTTATTTTATTGTCGGGGATTGATTTTAATATGGTTAGATTATCCCCCTCTATTATGGTATCTAAAAGGCAATCGAGAGGTTCGGGAGGCTCACGATATAATTGGACAATTCCAGCGCCATACGGAGCTATGGTTTCTCCTGCTATCTCTTTATTACCCTTTATCGAATTCTTTCGTTTACTCCGAAAATTTTTACTATAATACATATCGCTTGCCGATAGTTCTGACTAAATAACCAAAAATTCCTTATTCCTCTCTCGAAGATGAGAGGGTGGATGTAGGTTTTCTGTCTCCAATTAAAATTCCCAGTGCAATAGCTCCGCCGGAAAGGAGCAGCCCCAATTTTTCGATGTCCCATGCCATGAATGGAATGCCGAGTAATGGAAATAAGCCGAAGAAAAGAAACGGGAAAAAGTGGACACCTATAAACCCGCCTATGAAGCCGAATAATGTCCTTTTTAATCTTTCGCTCGTTTTTAAGCGAGAAGGGTCTGTCAGTCCTACAATTACGCCAAATAGGGGCCATACAACCATCGTATAGGTAATATATTTTCCGAGAAACCATCCTAAAATTATTGCACTTCCTCCGATGAATGGCGTGAGAAGCAGCCTTCGGTTTTGCCTATTATAATAGCCGTGGCAGAATATAGCGATACATATACCCACAATACTCCATCGCAAAAGCCTGTCGTGAAAAGGGAGTCCTATCAGGAAACCTATTAACGAGGCAATTGTTCCGCCAAAAAAGAAAATCAAAGCCTTTTTCATACAAAAATAGGTTTTTAACGCAAAGTCGCAAAGGTTTAAAGAAAGAGGAAAATAAAGACAAATAAGAAAATTAGCGTCTCTGTTTACCCCTTTGCGTCTTTGCGTTAGATCAGGTTTTTGTTCATGTATAGGAAATTATAAAATTTTTTTGACACTGATGGACACTGATTTTTTATGATTTTTACTGTTTTTTTATCT
>CAYMMR010000208.1:0-5213 GCA_964391545.1 uncultured Nitrospinota bacterium
TATGAATATATTTTTTTTGAAAATAATCTCATTGTTAAATCCTCCCTTAAATTAGCAATTGTAAATTGCAAATCGTAAATCGTAAATCTAAAATCTATTATCACCTCCTTATAAAATATATTAAATCAAAACTTATTATCTGCCGGGTCCTACCGGCAAGGTTATCGTTACCCTGCTTATCATCTCCTGAGTTTCTCTTGACAGAGGCGCTTTAAGAGCCTTCTCAACAAGCTTTTGTGCCAATGCGCCGACAAATGCCTCCCCGATACCCTCTTTAGACTCGCTTTCTATTGTAACCCAGGGAATCTCCTCTTTCTGCACAGCCTCTTTTATCCCGCTTGCCAGAGAGAGGACGCTGCCGATTCCGCCTGCCGAAGTCTCGCTCTTTATGCCTATTCCGTTTTGCCAGACTGTTTCTCCTGTCTTCGTATTAACCAGCTTAAATTTTGCTCTCACCCGTCTTACATTGTAAACACCGGTCATCTGCGTCCCAAAATCCATTAGCGTCCCGTATATAACTCCGTCTACACCAAGAAGCTCTCCAAGTTTTTGCGGTGTAGTCATATCGAGCTGCGCCCCAAGGGTAATGCCCATTTGGTCTCTCAATAATTGGTCAATATCCTTTATAGGCTTATTTGCATAGAAATTTTCTGGTATTTTTTTGTCGAATTCTGTCCTTACATATTGCGGCGCCTCTACATCATTGGTCTGGTTTAGCATCGGAAGGACGGCAACGGTTCTGATAGGGTTGTTAGGATTTGCCTGTTTGACAGGCATCACGGCGCAGGCGCTTAAAGAAACGATGGCAGCCAAACTAATAAATAATAAAATATAACGGATATTTTTTTTCATTTTTATTACCTCCAAGATTAAAAATTAGAAATTAAAAATATATCCCTCCTTTCTTGCTTTATTTTTTTTCGACAAAGGTATTTGAGACATCAACCCTATAGCCGCCGATTGTAACAATACCTCTCGTATTTACCAGAGAATTATCGGTAACAGGGTCCCTCCACCAGTTTTCAAGACGGGCTTCCGATTTATCCTGTGGGGTATAATAAACCCCCTCTTTATGATTCCCCTCAAAGAAATAGATACGGGACCCAAGCTGAAGCTCTGACGGAGATGCCTGCCTAATAGCCTTGAAGAATTTACCCCATTCCTTTTTACCGTTGTGATACATCAAAAACTCCCCTTCAGGATTTGTCTTAGTGGGTGATGTAACCATTTTTCCTGCCCTTCCACGCTGGTCGTTGTCACCACTGAATACAAGATATTCGTCTGATTCAAAAAAAGATGTGGTTTCTGATACCGATGGAGGTGGAGGCTCTGCCTTAACTACCGGTGCCGGTGGAGGTGGAGGTGTTGGCGCAGCCATTATCCTTGACGACTGAACTGCGCCGCCTAAACTCACCTCAACGGTATTGGCGCTGCTGCCGATTACCTTTACAGGGATGCCTCCAAAATTCTTTCTTGCAATCTCATCGGCAAGCTGCTGGGCATTGCCCTTCATATCTACATCGAGGACAGCAGTCCCTGCCTCGAGACTCCTTTGATAAATCGCCTGAACGCCCCTTATCTGCCCCTGAACTATATCCTTGAATTTTACGAAGTCGGAATATTCTACAATACCCCCGACTGTTAATTGGACTAACCCGCCGCCAGATACCTCGCCGCTCCATTTTGCCACAATCTGGTCAACCATCTTTCCCGATGCCTCTCTCGCTGCCCTTTCCAATGCCTCTGTCCCGCCTGTTACTTCGGAGATATGTCTGCTTACACCATGTCCTCTCGCAGAGCCTAATACTGCGCCATTATCAACTCTTAAAGCAGAAACGGTAATATCCGCTACATAAGACCCTACATTACTCCCTTTTGTCCTTGGTCCTTCCTTCGCAAAAGCCTTGCCTTTAACTATTACCTCCGCGCCAAGTTGTCTTCCGATACTGACTGCGCCTGCGTCCGTTAAATCGGCTATACGATAGGCATTGGATACCTCTATTTTTCCCGTAGCTACGGATGAATCAACAACATTAAATCCTTTGTTAAGAAATTCCTCTTTTAAAGCAGTCTCGGATGCGGACATATCGAACTGCTGTCCTTTAAACTCGCTCTTTCCATGCCACCAGAATACAAAAAACTGCTGCCCTATGTTCTGCTCTGCAATCATAAAGAGGACTCTCGGTTTCTGAGCCCTCTGCATAAGTATTCCGAGGGCGGATAAATCGTTTTTTAAATCACCCAAAGCAACTGTCGCAGAGATGGTAACCTGATAAAGCTCTGCCGATGGCGATTCGCTTACCACTTTATAATTCTGAATATATCCCTGACTTTTTGTAAGTATGCTGTCTCTTATCAGTTGATAATTCTCGACGACCGTCTCTGCTGATACCATTGTCCCGACTGCCTGCTCTACCGCTTTTCTCAGCGCATCCTGCAGGGCATTATCCCTTGCTATTGCCTTATCCCCCTGTAAGATTGCGGCTACGCCTGTAGATGTTATGTCCTGCGATTGAACGTAGCTTGCGGCAGGAAAAAGAAAGAATGAAAAAAACAAAAACAAGGAAATACATTTTTTCATGAAACCTCCTCTATTATATTTACAAGGTTAAATCGGGTAAAAATAATCTACTTTCTATTGCTTAAAAAGTCAAGATAAATTAAGAAATTTTTGGGCAGGTGTTTCAGGGGTTTCACGATTCCCCTGAAACCTGCCCTGATAATAGGGAAAGGATGCCTCAAATATACAATGTATTTATAATGCTGTAATTGATTTATATCACAAATTGAGTGTGATTTGTATCACACAATAAGACTCTCCCCTGTCATTTCAGGGGGCTGTTCTATATCAAGGAGCTTTAATATGGTTGGGGCTATGTCTGCCAGCCTGCCGCCATCTCTCAAATTTATCTTTTTATCCGTAATACAGTAAAATGGGACAGGATTTGTAGTATGTGCCGTAATCGGCTCGCCTTTCTCGTCAATCATATCCTCGATGTTTCCATGGTCCGCCGTTATGAGAATATTTCGTCCGTCTTTTCGGGCAGAGTCAATAATCTTTCCTACGGATTCATCAACCACCTCGACAGCGGTAACAGCGGCATTGAATACGCCTGTATGTCCTACCATATCGGGATTTGCGAAGTTGACAATAATTACGGGATAATTCCCCGAAGCAATAGCCTTTAGAACCTCTGCCGCAACCTCTCTTGCGCTCATCTCGGGCTTTAAATCGTAAGTGGCAACCTTTGGAGAAGGCACAAGGATTCTATCTTCTCCAATGAATGAGTCTTCGATGCCTCCATTGAAAAAGAATGTTACATGGGCATATTTTTCGGTTTCCGCTGTCCTGAATTGTCGTATTCCTTTTCTGGCGAGAATCTCTCCAAGACTGTTTCTTGGTATGTTAGCAGGAAAGGCAATGGGGAGCCTGAATTTGGCATCATACTCGGTAAGACAGGCAATATGTAATTTTGGTTTTTTGTCCCCCCTGTTAAACTCGTTGAAAACATCTTCGTATAAAGCCCTTACAAGCTGTCTTGCCCTGTCGGACCTGAAATTATAAAAGATGACAGAATCCCCGTCTTTAATCGTTCCCACAGGTTTATCTTCGGCGTCTGCAATCACAGCAGGTATTACAAATTCGTCCGTAATATGCCCCTGATATGATTTTTGTAATGCCTCTTCCGCTCTCCTATACCGATTACCTTTTCCATAGACAATGGCATCATAAGCCTTTTCTGTCCTGTCCCACCTCTTATCCCTGTCCATGCCGTAGTATCTTCCCATTATAGTTGCAATCTTTCCTATGTTTAATTCTTTAAGCTTATTTTCGAGTTCCGATATGTATTTTCCAGCGCTCTTTGGCGGCGTATCTCTTCCGTCAAGAAATGGATGTATGAATAGATTTTTTACGCCATTTCTCTTTGCCATTTCGACAAGTGCGAATATATGCTCGATATGGCTGTGGACACCTCCATCGGAGAGGAGTCCCATTAGGTGAAGGGATGGGTTAGATTCGCTTTGCTCACTACAAGCTTTTTTTGCATGCTCTATTGCAGTTAATAATACCCTGTTGGAGAAAAAGCTGCCGTCCTTTATGGAATTCGATATTCTCGGCAGTTCCTGGTAAACGATTCTTCCAGCGCCGATGTTCATGTGGCCTACTTCTGAATTTCCCATCTGCCCGTCGGGGAGCCCCACTTCGAGACCGGATGCCTGAAGCAGTATGGGAGGATATTCCTTATCCAATTTATCGAAAGCGGGAGTTTTTGCATGGAGTATGGCATTCCCATACTTTTCCTTTTTATATCCCCACCCGTCCATAATGATTAAGACAACGGATTTTTGGCTCATAATAAAATAGGACAGGAAATTATAAAATTAGCAGTAAATGAGATTTCGTTAGATAGTTTTTTTAGGGGCATTAGGCTGCCAATTTAGCCTTGATTTCCGCTATATCATGCTCAAGTGTTATTACTTTTATTCTTAAATCCTGATGCTCCTCACGCCTTACAATTACCTCGTAAAGACGATCAAGCCTTTTATTTGTCTCATCAATCCTTGCCGATAAGGAATCCCTTATCCCATCAATCCTATTATTTGTTTCGTCAATTCTATCGTTAAGGCTGTTATTTATTGCATCAATCCTCTTATTTGTCTCGTCAATCCTTCTGCTCTGGTCGGCTAAATGAAGATTTATATCATCGAGTCTTTTGTTCGTAACAACTAAAGTTGCCTTAATTTCTGCATTTTCCGCCCTTATCATATCAAGCTCGGGGACTATCATTTCCTGTATTACCTTTTTCATGCTCTCTACTATTTCCATAATTTCTCACCTCCGGAAAAAAATATATCAAAATTGAATAGAAAAATCAAATTTTCCGATAAGATTTCGATGTTATATTATCTAAATCGTTCGTGCCTTATTTCAGGTTAATTTTTTCCTTATAACCTTTTCTGCTGCAGCCTCCTTTCTTAACCCGAATAAATCGGAAAAGACTTGAACACGAATTGCACGAATAGACGAATTACACTAATAATTCAAAGAAATATTTTGGCTTTGCTTTTATCTTCATTCGTATATTCGTGTAATTCGTGTTCTGAGTTTTTTTGAATTTTATTCCAAAAAAGCAGGAATTTGATCTGTAATTTCCTAATGATGCGGTCTTTTTTTGACCTGTTCTATAGCATTCATAATTGCTTCTTCAATC
>CAYMMR010000209.1:0-3480 GCA_964391545.1 uncultured Nitrospinota bacterium
AAGAAAATTGAGAAAATGAAAATCTAATTCACCATTTTCACGCAGGATTCAGGTTCAATATTTTGGGTGGGTTGGAAATTCCAAAGGAAGCATTGGAAGAATTAATTGTAAACTCACTAATTCATCGTGACTATTTCATCAAGTCAACAATCAAAGTTTTTGTCTTTGACAACCGTATTGAACTAATCAGTCATGGTAAACTCCCCAACGCTTTAACGGTTGAAAAAATAAAATCAGGAACATCCATTGCCCGTAACTCAATTCTTTTTTCCAATGCAAGATATTTACTCCCATACATTGGTATCGGAAGTGGTATCCCCAGAGCATTAGCTTCGTATCCGAAAATTGATTTTGTGAATGATGCTGACAAAGAATTATTCATAGCAATAATTCACAGAGCTTTACCTGCTTAAGTGAAACTCCACTTCGACAGCAATCAGGAATACCGGATAGAGTTCATCAGAGCCGTTACGGATATATTTGAAGGGTAGCCTTTGAGCGACGGGGATTTTGAATTTTTATCGATGCAAACGGGGACATTTTTAGAAAAAACTAAAAAATGCAAAAGAGAAAAAACTTGACATAAAAATAAAAAAACTGTTTAAATAAGAAAGAACAAGGAATGAATTGGATTCTTCGCTTCGCCCAGAATGACAAATTAGCAATTTTTATATTTGTGCAGCAGACTCTGAATCGTTTTTAATTAGCAGGTGAAAGTCTGTGGCAAAAAAAGAAAAGGAGGTGATGATTTAGCAATATAGTAAGTAAAAAAGTAAATGTTGCTGGCTGGAAGACAGGGAAGAGGGGTGAAAATCCCCCGCTGCCCCGCAGCCGTAAAAGGGAACGAAAACCCGTATCGTAACCACTGTTATGGGTAATGCCATAGTGGGAAGGTGGGTGAGTAGGCAGCCCTTGAGCCGGAAGACCTATCCATGCCAAAACAAGTTCAGAGTTTGGAGTTCGGAGTTATGAGTTAAAAACACGAACAAGAGGCTCTGCAAAACCAAACCAAATTTTCTCGAGGGAGGGAAAAATGAAAAAGATTTTTCTTTTTATCTGCCTTATTTTATTTAGTTTCACTTCATCTGCACGTTTTTCAACCAATGCCTTTGCACAGGAAACTACAATTGGACATAACCACGATGCTGTCGAGACCTTGCCCGAGATTGTAGTAACAGCCGCAAGAGTAGGCGAATCCCCCGAAGATGTAACGCAGAATATTATTATCATAAAAAGAGAAGACATCGAAAAGAGGAATGTAGAATTTATTACCGATGTTCTCGAAAGTTATGCCAATATAGGCATCGTCCAGAACGGAGGCGCGGGTAAAAACGCTGCACTTTTCCTTAGAGGCGGCTCTCCGAATCAGACTCTTATAATGATAGACGGGGTTAAGGTTAAGAGCCCTACAACCGGCTCTCTCGATATATCCGGTATTGCTGTTGACGATATAGAGAGGATAGAGATAGTAAAAGGTCCTCAAAGCACCCTCTACGGCTCCGAGGCAATGGCAGGCGTCGTTAATATTATAACCCGCAGGGGCTACGGGAAGCCTAAATTTACGCTTTCCGGAGAGGGAGGCTCTTTTTCGACATACAAGACAGCCGCCTCGGTATCCGGCATCGAAGATGTATGGGATTACAGGGTTACTGCCTCATATTTTAATACAGAGGGTATTTCCGTAGCCAAGAGCGGTAAAGAGGATGACGGTTATACAAATAAATCCATCTCTGCAAAGATAGGTTTTATGCCTTCTCATGAATCCGGTTTAGAGATGAATGTGAGATATTTCGAGGATATATCGGAGCTCGATGCTTATAGCTGGGGTGTCGGGATGGTGGACGACCTGAACTATAAACAGAGAGGGAAGCATTATCTGGTATCCGGAAAGGGTATGCTTTCACTTTCGGATAGTTATGAGCAGATTTTAACGGCATCGAGCATCGGCGACAATATCGAATTGGAAGGCTCTGCAAACTCCTTTGATAACGATAAGCTCGATACGACGATGCAGACAGCAGACTGGCAGCATAATTTATATCTTGGAGAGACGACATTGACGGGCGGCGCAGAATACAGAAAAGAGTCGGGTGAAAGCAGCGATAAATTTAACAAGGAGATTGATAATAAAGCATTTTATCTGAACTGTAAAATTAAAATTCCCCTCACCCACCCTCACCCTAACCCTCTCCCAGAGGGAGAGGGAGAGAGGGGTCGGGGGAGAGGGGAGGGTGAGGGGTTTATCCTGAATGCAGGACTTAGGTATGACGACCACAAGACCGCAGGCAGCAGGACTACTTACAGGACAGGAGCATTATACAATCTTAAACCTTATAGTCTCAAATTCAAAGGGACTTATGCAACGGGTTTCAGGGCGCCGTCATTAAACGAGCTGTATTATCCTTATTTCGGCAATATTGATTTAAAACCGGAAAAGAGCGAAGGCTACGATATAGGCATAGAAAAGGATTTTTATGAAAATAAGCTGTCGTTCGATGCAGCCTATTTTTTTCAGAATTATACCGACCTTATCGAATACGATTTCTCGACCTTCACGGCAGAGAATATCGGGAAGGCTGAGATTAAGGGATTCGAGGTCGGATTGAAGGCAAGTCCATCGGAATATATAGAGATCAAGGCATCGCATACGAATCTCGACGCCCTCGATAAAGACTCGAATAAGCCGTTGACGAGGAGACCGGGGAATAAATTTGCCTCTTCTATTGAGTATAATTCAGGAGGCTTAACGGTTTTTGGAGAATACATCTATGTCTCGGAGAGGTATGATTCTGCAGTAGACCGCAATCTCTCTGCATATTCACTCGTAAATTTAAAGGGGCAGTATCGCATGAATAAGGCTTTAAGTTTCTTTGCGAGGGTTGATAATCTGTTTAATGCAGATTATGAAGATGCCGGCGGTTATGGGGTGCCGGGGGTATCTGTCTATGGAGGTATTAAGGCGGAGTTTTGAGATTATAAAAATTGGACACAGATTTACACAGGAAAACAGAATTTAAGGTTTTAAAATCTGTGTGTATCTGTGTTCATCTGTGTCCTATTATGTTTTTGTTACTTAAAAGGGAGGAGAAATGGATAAAATAAAAGAAATTATAAGTAAAATCAGACCCATTCCGCAGTCGTCTTATGATGATGTGAAAAAGAGGCTCGATAATC
Organism: uncultured Nitrospinota bacterium; assembly: GCA_964391545.1. Classification (GTDB taxonomy): domain Bacteria; phylum Nitrospinota; class Nitrospinia; order UBA9942; family UBA9942; genus JACQEW01. The sequence continues at coordinate 3,175 of CAYMMR010000209.1, forward strand.
TGACAAAGCCTGTGGGAAGTTTGGGGAGGCTGGAAGAGCTGGCTCAGAAATATGCAGCAATCAGGGGCGTGAATGCCAAACTTGAAAAAAAGGTAATCTTTACCTTTGCAGGCGACCACGGTGTAACGGAGGAAGGTGTCAGCGCCTATCCTAAGGAGGTAACTCCCCAGATGGTCTTGAACTTCCTGCGGGGCGGGGCAGGGGTAAATGTGCTGGCGAGGCATGCCGGAGCAGAGGTGATAGTTGTGGATATGGGTGTGGATTATGATTTTAAGCCTGCCGACGGTCTGGTAATAAAAAAGATAG
>CAYMMR010000209.1:3490-5199 GCA_964391545.1 uncultured Nitrospinota bacterium
GAACGCGGAATATGACAAAGGGCGCTGCCATGACCCGTGATGAGGCAATCAAAGGAATGGAGGCAGGTATAGAGCTTGCGGTGGAGTGGTCGCAAAAGGGCGTGGATATTATAGGAACCGGTGATATGGGTATAGGGAATACGACGCCGAGCAGTGCAATTACTGCTGTTATGACCGGTGAGCCTATGGAGGATGTTACTGGAAGGGGAACAGGTATCGGCGATGAAGCTTTCGGGAGAAAGGTTGATATTATAAAGAGGGCAATCGAGATTAATAAACCAAATCCCGATGACCCCATAGATGTCCTTTCAAAAGTGGGCGGCTTTGAGATAGCAGGTATTGCAGGATTGATTCTCGGTGCAGCCTCGAGAAAAATTCCGGTTGTTGTGGACGGCTTTATATCCGGCGCAGGTGCATTAATTGCCTGCGGACTACAGCCTGCAGTTTGCGATTATCTATTTGCCTCTCACCTCTCTGTTGAGAGGGGGCATAAAGCGATTATCGCCAAAATAGGGCAGAAGGCCCTGCTCGATTTAAGCTTGAGGCTTGGCGAGGGGACAGGCGCCGCCCTCGGAATAGGCTTGGTAGAGGCAGGATTCAAAATCCTTACCCAGATGGCAACCTTTGAGGGCGCCGGGGTATCGAAAAGTTTATGAGTTTTAGTAAAAATTTTTCAAGAAAGAGGGTGAAGGAATATGGAAAAGAGAAAGGGCAAAGGCAGCAGAAAAAAGAGTGGTGAATCCATGAATGGAAAAAATAGGGCAGTCTCTTATCATCTGAAATGCGCAAAGACAGCAAATGGGTTGACCCATTTTGTGATGTATGGGGATGTCCCAAAGAAACAGATGCCGTTGTAAACATAATATACAAGGAAATTATAAAAATATTTAGACAGGATGAACAGGATGGACAGGATTAATTTTTGCCCCTGATAGATTCAATCAGGGGTTATCCTGTTTTATCCTGTATATCCTGTCTAAAATCAGGTTTTTGTTCTTTTCTTTATGAGCGATATTCACGGAGGCGATGTATGGTCTGCGGCAGAGAGGCTGGGATTGCCTGTAAGCGAGATTATTGATTTCAGCGCCAGTATAAATTCGCTCTTTTTAACAGATAGGATTAAGGATTCGGTATTTAAAAGCATAGAGTCACTCCGTCATTATCCTGACCAGCAGTATAAAGCTTTAAGATATGCTATTGGAGAGTTTATCAATATCTCTCCTGAAAATATTCTGGTTGGCAACGGCTCGATGGAATTTATTTACCTTATTCCAAGAGTCTTTAAGCCGGCAAATATCCTGCTCCCTATCCCTTCTTTCAGTGAATATGAAAATGCTGTGCGGCATGCCGGCGCAAATTCTATCTTCTTATCCCTGTCAGAAAGGGAGTCTTTCAGGTTGCCTGTCAAAGAAATAAAAGAGCATCTTACAGGGGATGTCAAGCTTGTTTTTCTATGCAGCCCTCATAACCCTACAGGTGTGCTGTATGAGAGGGATGAGATTCTTGAGATTGTAGAGGAGTGCGAAAAGAAAGATGTATTGGTTGTAATGGATGAGGTGTTTATAGAATTTGTTTATGATTTTAAAAAGATAAGTCTTGCCGCGGAGGCAGTAAAGAGAAAAAATTTGATAGTGATAAGATCTCTCACAAAATTTTTTGCCATACCCGGCTTGAGACTGGGTTATGCAGTAGTGAGCAGCGATTTGATC
>CAYMMR010000210.1:0-5171 GCA_964391545.1 uncultured Nitrospinota bacterium
GAGGTGAAAGGATATGATGGCAAAAATCAGAGAGGCATTGAAAGGCATTGGCAAAACAGTCATCGGCGAAAAGGGTTTTACATTAATCGAGCTTCTTATCGTCGTGGCGATTATCGGTATATTGGCTGCAATTGCAATACCGCAGTTCAGCAATTACAGGAAGAAGGCTTATAACTCTGCTGCACAAACGGATGCAAAAAACTTAGTAGCAGCCATAGCAGCCGGTATGGTATAAACTAAAAGGGGGTGAATTTTTTATGAAAAAATTCGGGATTTTAATAATAATGGCAGCTTTTGTTTTTGCCGCAGGCGAGGTATATGCTGCTACTTTAGCGAGCGGCACTGCAGGGACAGGTGATTTATCAATAGCTGCTGGAACTTTCGCAAGGCAAAACGATGCAATTACTTTTACCACAAGCGTTAATGTATATGTTGATTTCACTGCATCGGCTTCAAAAGAGAACTATGTAGTTATTGCCGGGCATAGCAGCGGGGATAAAGCTTATGGAATGGACAGCACAGGCGGACCTATATATTCAGTAGCGAAAACCGCTGGAAGCACGACGATTGGAACATGCCCTTCTGCCCAGGATGCAACATCTGCCGATTGGACAGGCTGGGTATCCCAGTAATTTGGCATAGAAATTTTAAAAAGGGGTCGGTTAATCCGACCCCTTTTTTATTTAGGAAATGAATAAAATATTATCTCTTTCATATATTACATTTAAAGGGGGTATTAGGGACAGGACTATTCATGGAATAGTAATATTGGCATTTCTGCTTCTTATTTCCACCCCCCTTTTTGCCTCCTTCTCCATGCGGCAGGTTGCAGCAGTGGCTGTTGATTATAACCTCTCGACTATTTCCTTCCTTGGCCTTATCTTATCTATTTTTGCCGGGATTAATCTGATTACTAAGGATATTGATAAAAGAAGCATATATACGGTAATCTCTCTGCCCATTTCCCGAAGTCAGTATTTAGTGGCAAAATTCTTTGGACTCGTATCCCTTATATTCTTTTCCTTATTTATCCTTACGATTTTCGGAGGCATTTCTATTAAATTAACCTCATACCTTTACCCACAGGGGATAAACCCGGAAGTTTTCTGGAATAAGTTTTTTTTAAGCGTCTTTTATATAGCCCTGAAGCTAATAATCATCGTATCTGCGGTTTTTTTATTCTCCTCCTTTGCCACAAGCGCCTTTCTGCCATTAGTCTTGAGTTTTATATTTTACTTTATCGGGGAATCTACGGAGGAAGTTAAAACATTTATAGAAGGGATTGGCAAGGAAAAGACAAGTCCAATCGTTAAGGCAATTGCACAATTTGCCTATTATATATTCCCGAATCTATCGGCATTCGATTTAAAACCACATGCAATCTACGGACTGCCGTTAGATTATAGCAATCTGCTGTTTGTATTCTTATATGGGTTTTTTTATGCAGGGATATTTTTAACAATCTCCGTGATAATTTTTGGGAGGAGAGAATTTTTATAAATGCAAATATATCCGCAGATTACGCAGATTATCGCAGATTAGAAAATATGGAAAAAGATAAAAAAAACACCGGAGATTGCTTTGCCTTCGGCTCGCAATGACATGCAACGCAAAGGTGTCATTGCGAGGAGCGAAGCGACGAAGCAATCTAATTTATTATGTTCCAGAATCTAAAATCTCAGAATTGGTTAATTTTATTTTTCTTTATTGTCGCATATACAGTTACCTTCACCTATGTCAAAACATACAGAGACAGTTTAAGGAAAGGCGAGCCGCTTTTGTATTTGCCTCCCGAGGAGGTCATGCAGATTATCTCCCTCGATTATAAGAATCTCGTATCCGAACTGCTTTTCTTTCGCGCCATTGTTTATTTCGGAGATAAATTAGAGACCAGGATTATGCCTAACTGGCATTGGATTCATAGGGCGCTCGATACTTCCACCTATCTCGATCCCTACAATATAGATTCATATTACTTTGCGGAAGCGGTTTTAACATGGGATGCGAGGATGCCGAAAGAGGCAAACATGCTCCTCGAAAAAGGGGCAAAGTTCAGGAAATGGGATTGGTATATACCGTTTTTCATAGGGTTTAACAGCTTTTACTTTCTAAAAGATAATAAAGAGGCGGCAAAATGGTTTTCCGAGGCGGCAAAAATAAATAAAGAGATTGCTCCTATAGCCGCTAAATTTTATTACAAGATAAACGAGACGGCATTTGCCATTGTCTTTTTAAAAAATATGTATGAAGATGCGAAAAACGAAAATGTAAGAAAGGCGATTTCTATAAGACTGGATGCGATGGAAAAGATGCTTTCCTTAGAAAAAGCTATAAGTCAATATAAAGAAAGGTTTGACAAAATGCCCGATAAACTCGAAAATTTAATAGAAGAGGGAATTATAAACCGGTTGCCGCAAGATCCTTATGGCGGAGTCTTTTTCATGGATAAGGATGGGCGCGTAAACACTACAAGCAATCTGCACTTCCCGGCAAAGAAATGAACAGAAACCTGATAAAGACTATTAATCTTAGCAAAACATATCAAGGAATGGCTTATGCCCTGAAGTCTTTGAATCTCGAGATTGAAAGGGGGGAGATATTCGGTTTTCTCGGGCCAAACGGGGCGGGAAAAAGCACTACCATAAAACTCATCCTCGATATTATAAAGCCGACCTCCGGCAAGGCGTTGCTTTTCGATATGGATGTAAGCAATCCGGATTCGAGAAATAAGGTTGGTTATCTTCCGGAAAACCCATCGTTTTATGATTATCTTACCGCAGAAGAGCTCTTAAGGTTTGCCGGAAGGGTTTATAATATGGACGATGCCGGTATTAAAAAAAGGACAGGAGAATTGCTCGAATTAATGGATTTAACAGGGGCAAAATCAACTCCCATCAGAAAATACTCCAAAGGGATGGTTCAAAGGGCAGGGCTTGCCCAAGCCCTTATCAACGACCCCGACCTTTTAATCCTCGATGAGCCTACCTCCGGATTAGACCCTGTTGGAAGAAGAAAGGTCGCTGATTTGCTCCTCGATTTAAAGAGGCAGGGCAAAACTATCTTCTTTAGCTCCCACATTCTCCACGATGTGGAAACAATATGCGATAAGGCAGGGATTATCGTAGAAGGTGAATTACGCTTTTACGGTAAGCTGTCGGGTGTTCTCCATCGAAGTTTCCAGGACTTCGAGGTGGTAGTTCAGAATATTTCGGATGAGATATTTAAGGAGATCTTGGATAAAAAAATAGACTGCCACAGGGAAGGGGATACGGCAAGGTTAAGAATAAAAGAAAATGATTTATGGCATACGATAGATTTTATCAGGTCAAAGAATCTCTTGCTCTTTGCAATAGAGCCCAGACGCAGAACACTGGAAGGGTTATTTCTCGAATTAATAAAAAAATGATCGATTCCCCGTTTTTTAGACCGCAAAATGCAATATTGCTTCTCCTTATATTTTCTCTGGGGCTTTATTATAACACCCTAAATGCCGAGCTTTTAAGATTCGATGATAATGGATTAATATATAGCTATAATAATGGCAACACAAATATTAAGCATTATTTCTTTCCACAATGGTCACAGGGCTATTACAGACCGGCAGTTCACCTGTCTTTTCTTGTTGACTACCTTATCTGGAGGGACAATGAATCCGGTTTTCATCTGACGAATATTATATTGCACTCCATAAATTCGATACTCATTTACATATTAACTCTATTTATGATGAAAGCTCTCCCCTCACCCCAACCCTCTCACCTGAGGGGAGAGGAGAAGGAGATAGTTGCCTTCTTTGCGGCGCTTCTTTTTGCCATTCATCCGATTAATACAGAGGCAGTAAATTTTATTGCATCGAGAACCGACATACTGGCTACCTTTTTTGTCTTGCTATCTTTTATATTATATAGGCAGTCGGCAGCCGGCAATCGGCAGTTAGCAGTCGTTTATTTGTTCTTATCTGCCTTAAGTTGCCTTCTGGCGATTCTTTCCAAGGAGGCGGCATTAACCTTTCCGTTGATAATCATTGCCTATGAATATTTTTCATTTAGGAGATTAAAATCGGCTCCCCGATTAAAACCCTCGATAGAACCATTCGAGGGCAAGCATTCGGGGACAAGTTTAAGACTGTTAATCCTTTTTGCCCTACCTGTCGTTATATATTTTTACCTGAGACACCTTGGAATATCCGAAGTTGACATTGGAATAAGAAAAACTATGGGTATTACGGATAAAATATCGTCGGGGCTTTTTACCGATTTTTTTTCTGCAGTTGGTTTTTATTTAAAAAAGCTGATTTACCCTTTCCCTTTGAATTTTGCGATTGTTGAAATAAACAAAATGTTTTATTTTATTATAGGTACAATATTTTTAGTTTTCCTGATTTTTCAACTCATCAACTCATCAACTCGTCAACTTATCAACTTTTTAATGTGGTCTATTTTTTTCTCTCTTTTGCCTTCGCTTGCAATTGCACTAACCGATATAGCATGGACGCCTTATGCCGAGAGATATTTATATCTGCCCTCCGTGTTTTTTTGTATTTTATTGAGCTATCAGCTTTCAGCTATCAGCTTTCAGCCGTTAAAAAAACTGCCAATCCTCATATTGATAACTATAGCTATATGGTTCTCCGCTGCTACATATAACAGAAATACTGTCTGGCTCAGCAATCTGACGATTTGGGAGGATACGGTAAAAAAATCTCCAACCTTCGGAAAGGCATATAATCAATACGGCGTTGCATTAGTAATGAAAGGCGAAAACGAAAGGGCTAAAGAGCAATTTTTAAAAGGAGTCGAACTCGGAGATAAAACCAATCCCCTTTTTAAAACCGCACCCCTTTTTAATTTAGGGCATTTTGCAATGAAAGATAATAATTTCGAGCTTGCCGAAAAATATTTTACAGAGGGGATTCAAATTGCTCCAAATCCAGCGGCATATAGGAAGCTTGGATTTATTTATCTTGAAAAATCCGCCGGGGATAATAATAACATGTTAAAGGCAATCGAGTATCTCGAAAAGGCATATCGGATGAGTAAAAAGGACGAAATACTTGCCCTCAAATTGGCAGGATTGTATTGCCGTGTGGATAGATATAAGGATGCGAAAGGTATCCTTCAGAATACTATTAATAACAAACCGGGTTCATATATCGAAAAGCCGGCAAAAAA
>CAYMMR010000211.1:0-4038 GCA_964391545.1 uncultured Nitrospinota bacterium
AATTCTCCGCAAAATCTTCTTTTGTAATGGATGTAAAATATATCTTAATTTTTTGCCCGACCCTCAAACCCGCCCCTCTTCTCAAGCTGTTTATATCTCTTATCTTTTGAATCGCCATACCGCTCCAGTCGGCATAATGGCCTATCGTTTCATCGGGCTCTACATTTATAAATCCGTAGGAGAACTTTTTATTAGCGGAACTGTCGGGGGTATTAACCTCGTAAACCGTTAGATTCGCTTTGCTCACTACAGGCTTTAAAAATTCAGGCGAGTCTCCTTTTTCCAGCGCAGCAACAGGCGGCTTTATTTTAGCCTCTGCATCAGGAGGTTTAACGGCAGCCTTGACGATATTCTGAACCGGTATTTTCATCTCCCCTTTTGACTCGCTTTGCACAACAGTCTCAGGAAGCTTTAATGTCTGTCCAGGATAAATACGGTGGACATTATCTATCTCGTTCATATCCATAATAGCGGCAGTCGTAATTTTATACCTCCGGGCTATGGAGCTGATGGTATCTCCGGTTTCTACCAGATGCCACGGAGTGTGTTTCTGCGTCTCCTTTTTTACTGTCTTAGGCAGAGATGCGTAAACAGCATATACATCCGACCCTTTCCCCTTAGGCACTTTCAACTCGAATCCCTTAGGTATATACCTCTTAGATGCGAATACAGGTGGCCTTAATGCAGGATTAAAACTCTTTATCTCATCGAGGGACACTCCCGTATGCCTGCTGACGCCCATAATATCCAGGTAGCTGTCCACCCTGAAAACATCGTATTCGGCAGGCTTTTCAAATTCCATATCGCTAAAATATCTTTTATGGTCTTTTACGATTTCCAGGGCTGCGAGGAATTCGCAATAAAAATTCTTAGATGCAAAGCCAAATATGCGGCTGCGGTAGCCGCGTATTACATCGGTTACATCATCTCCCAACCTTTCCTTTGCCTTTTTCATTCCGTTTAATCCATGATTGTATGCAATAATAGCGAGGGGCCAGCTTCCCAGCGCCTCGTAATTTCTCCTGAGAAGTTTTGCCGCTGCAACTGTAGACAGAATCGGGTCCCTTCTCTCGTCAACCACATAATCAATCTGCATGAACAGCCTTCCGGTCGAGCGGGTAAACTGCCATATACCCGCTGCGCCTGCGCTGGAGTAGGCATCATAATTGAAGGATGACTCCACATGAGGCAAGGCAGTCAATTCTTCGGGCAGCCCGTAATATCTGAAAATTTCTTTTATCTTTCCTATATATCTTCCAGACCTCTTGAGTCCTGCGAGGAATCTGTCCTTCTGCCCCAGTTGCCCCCGGATATTCTCAGCAGCAGCGATAAATTTATCCGGCGCATCGATGCCCTCGAATTTCTTATAAACCTCTATCTCTTCTCCGATAAAAACCTCTCCCCTTCCGATTTTATTATGAATAGCAATTAGTATATTCCTGTATCTCCTCTTAGCCTCGCCTATCTTAGCCCTGCGTGCCTTATTGCTTATCTGCCCTCCGTTGTTTATATCAATCGCATCATATATTATATTAAGGTTGTTCTTATCGTGGATAACCATCTGGTTGGTGGTAAACTCCGTATATATCCTCTTCCAGAAATTAACATTCGCCCGCAGGCTTTGGGGGACATGGAACAGATTGGCGTCGGGGGAGCTAAGCTCTTTGAAAAGGCTTGCATCCTCTTCCGCAGAAATCTCCGGAGAATCGGACTGCTCTTCGGAAATAACAGGCTCGTTCTGCTCCAAAACCTCCTCACTGATGATATTCTCATTTATACTATCTTCTTTTACTACAGGATTACATAAGGCATGATTCGAAATAGACAGGGCGAATAAAAAAGATACTGCTGCAAGAGACATTCTCTGCATAATTAGTCCTCCTTATTTTGCCTGAAACAATGTATATTAATAATCCTTTGCCATTTCAAAGTCAAGAAAAAAGCTCAAAAGAAAAAAAACTTAAAAATCGTCTCCTGATATATCGTCAGAAAACTGCTTTATCTTAATGGCGCATATATCTCTCTTATTCATGCCTTTTTCGGTCTCTCTAAAGCAACCTCCCCCTTGACGGCAATATCCTCAATAAATTGCCTAAACTACAATTAACTTATTCATTAAGAGATGCTTTCACCGGTTTCCAGACATTGATTTCTTGTCCAACGGAATCCTCTATGGCAATATGCCGCTCCTCTACTTCCACCACCAAAGCAGGATACGACTGATGCAGCTTGATTTCCGTTCCTGGAGTAAGTCCTATTGCCAGAAGCTTATGAACTCTATCGTCGTCTTTAGTGTTGATGGAGATAATTTTTGCTTTGCTGCCCACCTTCATTTTAGTGAGGGGAATAGCCGCTGTTTCAATGGAGCTATTGGCTTCGATGCAGCACTTTCCTTCCGGTATAGATGCCCCGTGAGGACATTTCTTAGGATGACCTAAAAGGATACAAATGGATTCCACCAGCTCGGGCGCCAGGACATGCTCGAACTCGCAGGCCGCTTTTTCAGTGTCCCTGACTTCTTTTCCAAGGACATCCACCATAAGTCGTTCCGCAAGCCGATGGCGCCTTACTATGCCCTTTGCCGCTTCCTTCCCTTTTTCGGTCAGGATGATTTTTTCTCCGTCAAAGGTAAGGATGCCATTGGTAGCATACTGGTATAGTGATTTTTCCAATTCCTCCGTGGCATCGTGCTGCTTTAAATGGGAGATGGTTAATTCATGGCTTTCGCCGAGATGCCAGAGGGTCTCCAGCAGTTCGTCCTTCCTGTAATCTTTTTCCAGCTTCATATTTTTTCTCCATATAAAAAACAAAACCTGATTTTAGACAGGATATACAGGATAAAACAGGATAACCCCTGATTGAATCTATCAGGGGCAAAAATTAATCCTGTCTAAATATTTTTATAATTTCCTTGTATATTAAAAAGATCAAAACAACCTTATCAAAAAGTTGACCAGCCCGCCGACTATGATTGCAATCAAAATAATTAAAAAATTCGCGAAGATGGCCCAGCGGGCGCCCAACTCCTTGATCATCACCATAGTGTTGGAGATGCATGGAATAAAGAGCGTGATCACCACCAGTCCCACGATGGTCTGGTAATAATCCGCGCCCCCGGCATCCACCATATCCTTAAAGAACACAGCGCCAAGCTCCCTTCTCGACAAGACGAGGATAAACACCTCGGTCATCTTATCCGGGAGGGAAAGGAACCCCGTCACCACGGGACGAAGGGTTTCCTTGATAAAGTCGAGAAGCCCTGTCTTTTTCATTCCAAACATCATGGCCGCGCCGAGCATGAACAGGGGCACGGCCTCTACCAGAAACCATTTAACCCTGTAATAGGTCTTCAAGGCAATATGCCTTATACTCGGAAGGTGGAATGGGGGAAGCTCCATGATAAAATCGGACTTTCTGTCAGTGGGAACCAGCTTATTCAAAACGACTCCGCAAACGAGTTGTGTCCCGATCACAGCCGCGATAGTTATCAAAAGCACGGAAATAGGCGATGTTGCCATAATGGCAAATAAAATCCCTAACTGGACGGCGCAGGGCACACCCATGGCAATAAGAAATGTGGATACGATTCTTTCCTTTCTGGTTTCCAGAATTCGGCTGGTCATAGTCGCAACCGTATTGCAGCCATAACCCAGCACCCAGGGAAGAACTGCCTTGCCGGTCAGTCCGAAAAAGGACAAAAACCGGTTAGCCAACACGCTTAAATTCGGTAGGTAACCCGCATCCTCCAAAAAATTGGTAATCACAAAAAAGACGATCAGGATGGGAACCACTGTCCCAATAGCGTTGAAGAGTCCCATGGTTAGAATACCGTAATTTCCAACCAGAAATTCGTTCAGAAACGGATAAATAACAAATGCAGAGATGGCTTTGGTTATGGGGACAAAAATCCACGCATCCAGTTTTCCGGCAATTCCCGTTGCCACAGTCGCCACCCCGTAAAAGGTGGTCAGAAGGACAGCTATCAGGATGGGCCAGCCAAAAATGATATGGCGAGATGCCCATGCCGCCTTTTGGGCG
>CAYMMR010000211.1:4048-5167 GCA_964391545.1 uncultured Nitrospinota bacterium
TCTTTTCCGCCACTTTTTCTGCCCATGCCTCGCGGGCATGGAAAATGGCATGTCTGATGCGTGAGACAGAGGACTCTCTATGAATATCAAGAAGGATATTCTTCATCCCTGATTGGACTTCCCCACCGCAATTGGATTCCATGTATGCTGTAATATCTTCGTCTCCCATCAGGCAGAGGAGCAGGACTGCCTTGGAAGGACGGTTACGCTCGGAAAAAAGCGCCCCCATTTTTTCCAGCGATTGCTCGATAAAGGACGGATACCGCACCTGCCCGCGGGGTAAAATAATATTTTTCGCCATAGTCTCCAATTTTCTCAGCCCTATGCCGTGGACGGCCGCTGTTTCAACCACAGAGGAGCAGGTTTCCCGGGACAGGTCGTCTGAATCGATGACAATACCTCTTCGTGACGCCTCATCCACTATGTTGAGGCAAAAGATGGTGGGAATTTGCAGCTCGAAGATTTGAGACAACAGTACCAAAGACTGTTTCAAACGGGTGGCGTCCGCACAAAAGAGGATCAACTCCGGATGCTCTTTTATTAAAATATCACGAGTTACCCGCTCATCCTCCGAGAAAACACTCAGAGAGGAAATTCCAGGGGTATCAATGATTTCAAATGACTCGCCGGCAAATTTGGAGTCTTTCCGCTGGATGGAGATGGTGGTTTGCGGATAATTTGCCACAAGGGAATAGGAATTAGTAAACTTATTGAAGAGGATGCTCTTGCCAACATTGGTCAGCCCAATGATGGCAATCTTGTTTTTGTGCAGATCGAGTGCAGTCTTCTTGCCAGTATCGGTATTGGTATGGCATTTTTGAGTCATGGTATTAATTAGTCCCCCTTATCAAAGGGGGATTCAGGGGGTTGTTCATAATATAATTGGAAATTCCTATAAATTAGATTGCTTCGTCGCTTACGCTCCTCGCAATGACACTTCTGCTTTGTGTGTCATTGCGGCCCCTGATACCCCTGACTGATTCTATCAGGGGCATTCAGGGGGAAGCAATCTCAAGATTGAAATTCCTATACATTACCCCAAAATAGACATTGAATTGCAAACATATTGAAATATTTGTCATTTCGAACACCCAAAGGGTGTGAGAAATCTTTTATGAA
>CAYMMR010000212.1:0-5126 GCA_964391545.1 uncultured Nitrospinota bacterium
AATACGAAATGGCGCTTAACTGGCTCGATATATACGGCATTGAAAACGGCTGGGCTCAGGAGTATTCCAGCAGAGATTGCTACCGTCCCGATTTTTGCGGAGACGAGCCTTTTGAAGTGATTAATCGAGCAGCCTATTAAGATTTTCCTGAATCTTTTTTGCCGTTGCTGCCAATGTCTCGTATTTTTCTTTATCCTTCTCTATTACCTCTTTCGGCGCTCTGGATATAAAATCCTCGTTCGACAGCCTCTTATTTAAGAATGTAATATCTCCGTTAATCTTTTTTAACTCTCTATTAAGCCTGTTCTTTTCTTCATGAATATCTATGACGCCTTCGAGAAGGACAAATATCTCCATATCGTCAACTACGGCAGCGGCGGATAATTTCGGCTCTTTTCCATCCTTAATTACATTCAGACTCTGCAATCTGGCAAGCTCGGATATATATAAATTCTGCTTTTGAATCGTAAGCAGTTTTCTTTCGTTCTCTGTCCTTAATACTGCATCGAGTTTTTTTGCAGGGGATATATTCATCTCGCTTCTTATATTCCTTATGCCTCTGGACACCTCCATAACGATTCCCATCTCCCTCTCGATTTCCTCGTTTATCAATCCCTCATTAAATACCGGGTATTCGGAAGTCATTATGCTCTCTCCTTTGTGCGGGAGCTTCTGCCATAATTCTTCGGTAATAAATGGCATAAAGGGATGGAGGAGTCTCAGGCTGTTTTCAAGGACATATACCAAAACAGACTGCGCCGTTTTTCTATCATCGCTCGATGCGCCGAGCCTCGATTTTATGAGCTCGATATACCAGTCGCACAGTTCATGCCAGAAAAACTGATAGATAGCGCCTGCCGCCTCGTTGAATTTATATTCGGCAAGACCTTTTCTTGTATCTGCAATTGTTTTTTGTAATCTGCTCAATATCCATCGGTCAGAAAGCTGAATATTTAACGATGCCAGACCGGAAGCCGAAACAGTGTCCTTAAAATCCTCCAGATTCATCATGGCAAATCTGAAGGCGTTCCATATTTTGTTTGCAAAGTTTCTGTATCCCTCTATCCTGTCTTCCGAGAGCTTTATATCCCTCCCCTGCGCTGCGAATGCCGCCAGCGTAAATCTGAAGGCATCGGTTCCATATTTCTCCATCATTATGAGAGGGTCTATTACATTCCCCTTCGACTTGCTCATCTTCTGTCCTTCCGCATCCCTCACAAGCGCATGTATATATACATCTCTGAAAGGAATATCGCCCCTGAATTTTAATCCCATCATTATCATCCTCGCAACCCAGAAGAATAAAATATCGAAGCTTGTTACCAGAACGGATGTCGGGTAAAAGATTTTCAACTCCTTTGTATCCTGTGGCCATCCGAGGGTGGAAAATGGCCATAATGCAGAACTGAACCATGTATCGAGGACATCGCTCTCCTGCTCAAGATTTTTGCCTTTGCACTTTTTACACTCTGTTACAGCCGTCCTCGATACCGTTATCTCGCCGCAATCCCCGCATATCCATGCAGGTATCCTGTGCCCCCACCAAATCTGCCTGGATATGCACCAGTCCTTTATATTGTTCATCCATTCAAAGTATGTATTCTCCCATCCTTTAGGGATTATCCTTACCCTTCCGTCCTTTACCGCCTCGATTGCAGGCTCAGCCAAAGGCTTTATCCTCACAAACCACTGCTTTGAAAGATTAGGCTCTACGATTGTCTTGCAGCGATAACATTTTCCTATCGAGTGGGTGTAATCTTCAATCTTTATTAAATACCCTTCTTTTTCTAAATCCTCCAATAAAGCCTTTCTGCACTTAAATCTATCAAAACCTTTATATCTTCCGGCATCTTCCCCCATCTTTCCGTCTTCGGCAATCACCTTTATCTGCGGGAGATTATGTTTGAACCCTATTTCAAAATCATTAAAGTCATGGGCAGGGGTAATCTTCAATGCCCCTGTTCCAAAACCCATATCCACATAGGCATCTGCAATTACAGGGATTTCTCTGTTTGCAACCGGCAAAAGAACGGTCTTGCCTATAAAATTCTTATATCTCTCGTCTTCCGGATTCACAGCTACTGCCGCATCGCCGAGCATGGTTTCCGGACGGGTGGTTGCAATGATTACCCCCCCTATTTCCCCCCTTAAACTAAGGGGGGATGGGGGGGTTAGAGGATATTTTATATGATACAGATGCCCTCTCTGCTCCTCATGCTCGACTTCGATGTCAGAAAGTGCGGTATGGCACCTCGGACACCAGTTTATAAGCCTGTCGCCCTTGTATATCAACCCTTCTTCATATAATCTGACAAAGACCTCCCTGACCGCTTCCGAGAGCCCCTCGTCCATTGTAAACCTCTCCCTCTGCCAGTCGCAGGACGCCCCAAGACTTTTAAGCTGCCTTATTATTTCCCCGCCCGATTTTTCCTTCCATTTCCAGACTCTTTCGACAAACCTTTCCCTCCCTATTTTATGCCTGTCAGTTCCCTCTGACAGAAGCTGTTTCTCCACTACATTCTGCGTGGCTATGCCTGCATGGTCCGTTCCCGGCATCCAGAGCGCATTAAAACCCTCCATCCTCTTCCATCGCATGAGAATATCCTGAAGGGTATTGTTCAGGGCATGCCCTATATGCAGGGCGCCTGTTACATTCGGAGGCGGAATGACGATGCAGAAGGGCTTTTTCTCCGGTTTTTCATCGGCATGGAAATATCCCTTTTCCGTCCAGAACTTATACCAATTTTTTTCTATCTTTTTAGGCTCGAAGACTTTTTCCATATTGAACAAAAGACTTAATGACCGCAGATTAAAACAAAATATTTTAGAACAAACCCCTAATCTTTAACGCAAAGACGCAAAGGACTCAAAAAGAATATAAAGAAAATTTATTTTTTTTGTTTTTCCTTTGCGTCTTTTTTCTCTGCTTTGCGACTTTGCGTTAAATAAATGATTTTTATAATTTCCTATTATATATCCTTGCATAATTAAAGCGACATAAAGTGTCATTGCGAGAAGCATCAGCGACGAAGCAATCTCTCGATTTATCAACAGGTTTAGATTGCTTCGCTATCGCTCGCAATGACAAACTATTGATGCGTTATTTATACAAGACTATATAATATAAAGAATCTGCGAGAATCTGCGTAATCTGCGGATATATAATTTAACTCGTCACACCGCTCTTTATCTTCTCGATCTCTTTCTTAATGAGGGATTCGGCGAGGTCGGGGACAATCTCCCAGACCGTATTTTCTATTATCTTTACAATCTGGGGAGTTAAGGAAAGGATTAACTTCTCCGTTGTCTCTTTCATAATCGTTTCTGTCGAGTTTTTTACCGTATTCTCCAAAAATTTCCTGAAGGTTTTTTCATATACATCCTCGGTTGTTTTTATAATAATGCTTTTTATTTTTTCGGTAATAACGGACTCTTTCTCCAATTCTGCCACAAAATCATTTATACCCGGAGAATGCTTGATAAATCCCTCTCTATCCCCCTTCTCCACCGCGCTTCTTTTAGCCTCCCCTCCTAAAAACGATATATCGGAGGATTCGGGAAGATTCTCATCCTCCGACAGAGACATTGCCAACCTTTCTTCTGCGCTCTCTATTTCTCTTTTTACCTTTTCTATATCTTCATCGCTTAATAACCCCGATATATTCAAATCTTCGCTCTCTATCTTGGCTTCCGGCGATATAATCTCTATAGAGGAAATATCCTCGTTCCCTTCGACAACCTCGTTAGCAACCTCGTCATCCGATTCTAAACTCAGTATACCCCCTTCCCCAACAATATCTATTATCTCTTCCGTATCATGCCCTTTGTTTTCTGAATCCTGCAGCGCATCCTCTTGACCGGCTGCAGGGGATGCTGTCCCTTCGGCTTCGTCCATTATAGATTCCAGATTCACTGCCGCAGATTCTTGCCCACCGGCTTCTACCGCTCCAAGCTCGCTGAAAACAATATCCAGCTCATTATTTTCCGTTCTTTTACCTGCAATATCTTTTATTTTCTTTACCAAATCCTCCGATTTGAAGGGCTTTGTAATACAATCCGCTGCCCCCACTTTGCCGATTATGCCGGCATCGAAATCATCGAACTCGCTTCTAAGCAGCAGCACGGGTATGTCGCTGTAATTCTCGTCCTTTTTCACATTTTCGCAGAGCTCCAAACCATTCATTCCTGGCATAACCACATCGGCAATAATAACATCGGGCTTAGATTCCTTCAATTTCTCCATCGCTTTTTCTCCGCTGCTAACGGTTGTTACGGCAACATCCTCGCTTTCAAAGGCAAGCTCAACCACCTTTTGAATCGTAACACTGTCATCTGCAAAAAGGAGTTTTATCGGCATGGCTAAATACTTTCTGGTGAAAAATGACTTTTTTGAACGACCCCGCACATAACTTATGTGCGGGGAAAAAATAACGGAAGTGAAAAAAATGTCATTTTTCACTACACACTAAATAAGTAACATAATTAAATACATTGCGTCAACAGGATATTTTTTCCTCAAGCCGGCATTGCTTTAATAAACCACCAGTGAGTGAATACCAATTGTATCGATATACGCATAGTTATGTGCAGTAGAAATTTTATAAAAATCGGATAGGTGTGAACATAATACTATCAAATCATATAAATAGATTCAATCCAAAATATGTTTTAAACCTAAATTGAGCGATTCTTGGGTTAAGTGCTTGTCTGACCTGTCATTGCGAGAACCCAAAGGGTGCGAAGCAATCTCCTATCATCGATTGAGATTGCTTCGGCTTCGCCTCGCAATGACAACGAAGAATCGCTCAATTTAGGTTAGAGTAATTTAAATTTCTTATGCCTTTTGGAAAAGCTAAAGCCTAACAGAGATAAAACGAGGTAAACAAGGCACACAGCATAGTAATGCCGCACTTATGTGGCAGCCCACTTCTGTGACATGCCACGCTTTTTCTTATTTTTAATAACCTGCATTATTCCCCCTATTTCTATATAACTATTTGTTTTTAATACTATTAAACCATTAATAACTTATTTTTATTTTTTTGGCACTATTTTTGTATTCATAATTATTTATGAAACTCCTCGATTTGTTTAAAAGAGATAGGCCGTCGGAAGACCTTAAGGTA
>CAYMMR010000213.1:0-5107 GCA_964391545.1 uncultured Nitrospinota bacterium
GACAAGCGCTTAACCCAAGAATCGCTCAATTTAGGTTTTAATTATTATTTACCTCCCGCAATAAATATTCTAATTTTTCTTTAGCCTCTTCAAAATCAGGGTTAGCTTCTAAAACCCTTCTAAATTCCGAAATTGCCTCGTTTTTTCTGTTGAGATTCATTAAGACGATGGCAAGGTTATTTCTCGCCTTGATATTATTAGGGTCGCGGGCTAAAGCTTCTCTGAATATCCTTTCTGAATTTTGGATGTCCCCGGTGTCGAAGTAAATTTCGCCGAGCCTTATAATCAGGGAACTCGATGAAGGAAGTCTTCTGACCCCGATTTTTAAAATATCCATTGCCTGTTCCGTCATGCCTTCTATATACAATAGAGAAGCCGTATGGATGTATCCCTCTTCGCTAAGGGGATTAATTTTTATTGCCTGTTTATAATACAATAGAGCCTTTTCCATCTCCCCTTTTTTATAATATGCCGCGCCGAGATGTCCATAATCTATATCCCGTATTTTTCCTGTTTTTATCTCCTGACTAAATATAAAAAACAAAAATATGGAAAGCGTGAGCAAAGGTAAAAATATTTTGTAATTCCTTTCCCGCAGCTTTGTAATTTGATAGGAAACAGAATATGCCGCAAATAGCATTATAAGAGGAACCAAGGGCAGACGAAACCTGCCCGGAACGTAAACCAATAGAATGGATAAAGATATTCCTGCAAAAAATATATACAGCAGCTTTAATCGTCTAAATTCTTTCAAACCCAATAATATACCCGTAAGTCCGAAGGATGTAAAAATTGAAAATATACTCCAAGGAGTTCTTAAGAGGATGGAAAAATTTTGGAACATATAGTAATTGAGATTGCTTGGAAATTCGTATGCAGAAAAAAGGAAATATATCTTTCGTCCATAAAGTTTTAGATAATCGATAGGACTATCTATCGTCTCTTTAATTATAAACTTCAATATATTGAAATAGGTGATTTTATATTCTGTCTTGAACTTTTCGATTTTAGATGTCGTAAAAACCCATTCCGAGCCGGTAAAATCGCTGACATTGCCTGTTAAAAGCGTTAGCGGCCCGCTATCGTCATAGAAGACAAATCGTTTATGAACAAGGTAACATTGGATTAATACGGGGATAGAGATAAGAATAAAAGAAAGCATAAGAACTTTTATAGTGCGGGAGGTTAGAGAAATCGAAAAATCCTTAAAATAAAAATAGAGTAATGGGAGAATTACTATGACATTTGGACGGTTTTGCAGAAATAGAGAAAAAGAGATTCCGCAAATCACGGCATTTTTCGTCGAGGTATCTTCCTTTAAACGAATTAAGGCGTATATGCTTAAAAGGGAAAAAAACGGCGTGAGAAATTCCCTTAATAATTTCCCCTCGTAAAAGAGATTTGGACCGTAGACAGAAAATGCAATGGCAGAAAAAAGCCCTATCCGGTATCCGAGCAGCCTGTTTCCAACTAAAAAAAGCAGGGCTGCCGAAAGAGAGCCGATAATAAAATGGAAAAAATAGACTATTCCGAAATCTCTTCCGAATATGAGATAGATTGTTCCAAGAAAATATTTATAGATTGGAGAATACGAGTTATTAGGCGAACTGGCAAGCCAATCCCCTTTAGCGAAGTTTTGAGCCCCCTGGTCAAAATTAGATTGGTCGAAATTAGGCGAGACATAATCGAAAAAGGGGTTATCGATAAATTCAAATAAATAGACTGTCCTATAAAGGAGCGCAAAAGCAAATATAAATACTGCTGTTTTAAATTCCCTTGATTTAAAGAAAAATATACTGTCAAGCTTATTTATGGGAGGATTCCATTTAGATTATACCATCCCCATTTCTTTAACGATTATCTCTGTCCTTTTAGCCCTCTCCTTATTCATATCGAGTTTAATACTCATTCTGAAATAATATACCGCCTTACCATGAAAGCCGTTTCTTTTATATAACTCTCCAAGATACAAATAAGACTCGGGGTTATTGGGCTCGATATTTATAGCCTTTTCGAATTCCTTTATCGCATCGTTTAGCCCACCCTTTTTTTCATATATGATCCCGATATTATAGTATGCCTTTAAATAGTCAGGCTTAATTTTTAAAGCCGTCCTTAACTCATTTATTGCTTCGTCAAATAAACCCCTTTCGGCTAAAATGGTTGCCATATTGTTATGGAGCATCGCATTTTTGGGATTAAGCTTAAGTCCTCCTTTAATAGATTCTTCTGCCCTTTTGAAATCGCCGAGTTTTATATACGCACTCGATAGTTCCAGATAGGCATCTACATGGTCGTCACTCTTTTCCGGGGGCAGCTTCAATACAATATTCATTTCATTAACGACATCCCTATATATCCCCTCCTCTTTATATATCTTCCCCATCATCAAGTGCGAAGGGAGATGGTTTGGGAGTATTTTGGTGGATTTTTTGAATTGAATAATAGCCTCCCCGAACCGCTTCTCCTGAGCATATTCGATTCCAAGATTATAATATGCCCTTGCCTTGTTAGGAGATTTTTTAACTGTATCCTGCCATAGACCTATAGAATTATTCCATACAATATTTCTCTTCACAGTGCCAAGGGAAAACAGGGCGATTATAAGAACGATAATGATGTTTCTTGCAGCGCCTCTGCTTGCCTTGTTTATCAAGGTTGCGCAGCAGACCGAGAATCCGACAGCAGGTAAATACAGCCTATGTTCTGCCGCAAAATCGAGGAGCGGGACTATGCTCGATGTTGGTATCAGGGTGATTAGAAACCACAACATTGAAAAAGAAAGGAGTTTGGATACATGGTAAAGTTTGTAAGAAAGATACAGGAAAAATAGAATTAAAATTGCCGAAAAAACAACAGCAGGCTCGGATGCCGAAATTGACATTTGTATATCGGGGTCAATATTGAGATTTATTGGAATAAGCAGCAGTTTTATGTAATAAAAGACTATAACCTTCAACTCGGTCAGCAAATAATACCACGGGGTAATATATTCTAAGAGTTCCGTTGATATGGTCCTGACCGCCCCCCCTCCAAGAACATAGAACCTATAAACCATATAGGCAATCAAAAGCGTAAGGGGTGTTAATATATATACTCTGTATGTCTTTACGAAATTTATAATCCCTTTCCCCCTATAAAGAAAGTAAAACATATAGAGCAACGTTATGACCGGCAATGTGACCGTATCTTCTTTTGTCCCTATTGCCAATATAAAGGAAGCAATCGAGGAGAGGTAAAGCAGCGATTTTTTTATAAGCGCATATCTTCCTTTATCGCCTGTATACCCCTTAGCAAATAAAAAAAGCGAGAAAAGATAAAAAAAGGTTGCCATAATGGATGACCTGCTGATTATGTATGTAACCGATTCCGTATGTATTGGATGGACTAAAAATAGGACTGCCGATAACAGAGGGATATTTTTCATAGAAGAATATTCCAATGGTTCGCCGTATTGAAGGGTAGAATCGATTATTAAATATATAAGTATAGATACCGATATATGCAAGAGGATATTTACTAAATGATACCCAAGCACATTATATTCGCCTATAATGTAGTTGAGATAAAAAGACAGAAACAGGACATAGCGTGAGATAAAATGATACTTATTGACGCTATCCCATGACTTTAAATCTGCATTTCCGATAATGGCAGTCTCGTCGTCGAAATGAAAGGGGCTTTGAAATGTGCTTAGATATACAGATAGCGATAAGATTGTTATTATAAAAATATGGGAATAAGATTTGATTTTCATATGCGTGAAAGATATAATTATCGTTAATTTAACATACATTTAATTTCGTAGCAATTTTCCATAGATTAAAATGAAAACTCTCTTGATTACAGGCGGCGCGGGTTTTATAGGAAGCAATTTTGTCAGGTATATCTACAATAAATATCCCGATTACAAAATAATAGTCCTCGATGCCCTCACCTATGCGGGAAATACCGATAACTTTCTCGATTCCATGAAAGACAACTCCCGGTTCGTCTTCTGGTATGGGAATGTCAGAAACGGCGAACTGGTGGATGAGCTTGTATCCCAGTCGAACATAGTAATACATTTTGCAGCGGAATCCCATGTTGCAAGGTCAATATTCGACAACACTATATTTTACGAAACAGATGTCCTCGGCACCCAGGTGGTTGCAAATGCAGTTTTGAAATACAATGGAAAAATAGAGAGGTTCATTCATATTTCTTCATCCGAGGTCTATGGAACCGCCCTTCGGGAGCCGATGACAGAGGAGCATCCTCTAAATCCAAAGACTCCTTACGCAAGCGCAAAGTCAGGGGCAGACAGGCTGGTTTATTCATACTGGGCAACTTATGATATACCTGCCATTATATTAAGGCCGTTTAATAATTACGGGCCGCACCAGCATTTGGAAAAGGTGATACCGAGATTTATTACCAGCGCAATATTGAACGAGCCTCTTACGGTTCATGGAGATGGAAAAAGCGAGAGAGATTGGGTTTTTGTAGAGGACTGCTGCAATGCGGTAGACAAGGCGATGCACTGCAGCTTAAATAAGGTAAAAGGCGAGGCGATAAATATAGGGACGGGAATCAGCATAGACATAATAACCATCGCACATCTTGTTTTAAAGTTAATGAATAAACCCGAATCTCTTATAAAATTCATCGGCGACAGGCCAGGTCAGGTAGAGAAACACATTTCATCCGGCGAAAAATCACAAAGACTTTTGGGATGGAGTCCGGCAAAAGATTTTGAGAGCGGTTTGATAAAGACGATAGATTGGTATAAGAATAACGAGCAGTGGTGGAGAAAGCTTCTCTGGATGAGGTCAATTCCAATCGTTATGAAAGACGGAAAAAGGGAGATGTATTAAATTTAAGATTTAGGATTTAGTAACTTATGAATAAAATAACTGTAGTTTAGCAAATTTTATAACCTATTGAAATATAATATATTTCTATGACAGGCAAGATGCCTGCCATACAGATTAAAAGTCAATATTTTCAATATGTTATATATAGTAAGTCAGGCATCTTGCCTGACAAATATTAAAATTTGCTAAACTACAGTTAATAATTGTTTAATGTTTAATATTATGAGATAATTTATATCATGTCAAGCAAA
>CAYMMR010000214.1:0-5093 GCA_964391545.1 uncultured Nitrospinota bacterium
GAACCTGTGACTTCTACCGTGTGAGGATAGCACTCTACCGCTGAGTTAACCGCCCTTGGTGGAGCAGAGCGGGATCGAACCGCCGGCCTCTTCGTTGCGAACGAAGCGCTCTCCCAACTGAGCTACTGCCCCAACCCTTAATTAACAATTATAACTAAATCATAAAAACTTTTTTTGAGCGACTTTTTATTTTTTCTTTTGCTCCTTTTATATAATCTAAATAGAGCAAAAGAAAAAATAATGGAAGCGAAAAAAAGAGTTTTTATGATGTAATTAATTATCAATTAATAATCATCAATTGTCAATTATTTTTGCCCATATCTATGCCATATCCTGCATGTCCCGTCCATAGAGACCATACATGGACCAAAGGGATTTTCTGGATTGCATGTTTTTTTTGCAAAGAGAGGGCAATCCGTGGGGTATATCTTTCCTATCATTATAAGATGGCATGAGCAGGACGGGTGAATATCGAAAAAATCCCTGTCTTTATCCTTTATCTCGAATACCTTATTTGCATCCCATTTAGAATATTTTTCCTTTAATTTAAGTCCTGACCTCGGAATTCTTCCTATTCCTCTCCAATACGAAGATGTCTCTTTAAAGACATCGCTCATTATGCTTATTGCCTTTGGATTCCCGTCTTCTTTCACTGCCCTTGGATACAGGTTTATAAGAGACGCCCTTCCCTCCCCTGCCTGCTCTGCTATGCTCAAAACCGCAGACAGCATATCCAGAGGCTCGAATCCTGCGGCTGCAGTAGGCATCCGATAGGCTTCGGGAAATATCTTAAACGGATTCATGCCGATAACCGCCGTTACATGACCCGGAAGGAGAAACCCGTCAATCTTGACATCTCCTATGCCGAGCAAAAGCTCTATAGAGGGAGGAATTAAGCGATGGGACGATAAAATCGAGAGATTATGGGGAGGATTGTTATATATCATCGAGGCAACCCCTGCCGCAGTCGTCTCGAATCCTACAGAAAAGAATACAACCTTCTTATGCGGATTTTTGTCCGCCAATTTCAATACATCGAGCGGGCTGTAAACAATCCTTACATCAGCCCCCTTAGATTTTGCAGCCTGCAAGGAATCTATTGATTCGCCGATTTTCGCAGGAACCCTTATCATATCCCCGAAGGTCGCAAGGATAACATCCTCTCTATATGCAATCTCTATTGCCGTATTTATATCGGAGGCGGGACAGACGCACACGGGACAGCCGGGACCTGCAACGAGTTCGATGCTCCGAGGCAACAGAGACCTCAATCCGAATCTGCCTATAGAATTCTCATGCGTGCCGCAGACATGCATTATTTTAATTCTGCGAGGCGGCGCATTTTTTGAAATCAGGTCAACAACCCTTTTTGTAAGCTCTGAGTCTCTGTATCCTTCGAGCATGGAGTGAAATTGTAAGTGAAGGTGAAAGCCAAAACGAAAAGCCTATTTAGCCGAGGCCTTTTTTTCGTTTACACTATTTTTATTATTATACTGTGGAGTAACTATCCCGCCCGACATTATAAGTTTAATTCCGTCTTCTATGCTCATATTTAGCGGGATAATATCCTCTTTTGGAATCATCAGGAAAAAACCTGTAGTAGGATTGGGAACCGTGGGTATAAAAACATTTATTACATTTTCCTTCGTAACTTCCTGAACCTCTCCCTGAGCTTCGCTCGTTACGAATCCGATAGAATATATCCCGTTCTTAGGAAACTGAACCAGCACTACACGGCTGAATGCAGCCTTATTTGCAGTAGCTACTGTATGAATGACCTGTTTGGCGCCGGAGTATATGGATTTTACCAGAGGTATGCCGTCCAGAAATTTTTCGAATTTCTCAAAAAGCTTTTTGCCTATAACGCTTGTACTTACCAGTCCGACCGAAAAGATTATAATGATGGTAAGCAGAAACCCCATGCCGGGTATTATGAAATGCAGACCTGCTGCTGTCAAAAGCTGGTTTACCGTTGGACCAAATATGCCGTCAATGAGCCTGAAGAGAACCCTTATAAAAAAAAATGTGACCATTATGGGGAGGGTTACCAATATCCCCGTAATAAATATATTTCTTATTTTATGTTTTAATATCCTGATCATTTACACCTCATTCTTACTATATCATATCAATATATCGGCAATAAAGGGGAAATTAAATGCTCTTAAATGCTGTTAAGAGAAAAAGTTTGATATAATATAATTAAAATTATATAGTAGTCACTAAAAAATGGGTGATTACAAGTTCACAGATTACTTCGAAAAGGAAGTGCTGATGAAACGACCATATCTCAAGAAGGAATGGTGCATTCAGGTAATTAAGAACCCGATTAAAATGGAGGCTCAGTAACATAATCGTTTTCGGTTTTGGGGTTTAATTGATGAGCTTGAGGGTCGCATTCTGCGGGTTGTTACATTGGAAGATAAACGAACAATTCACAATGCTTTTCCAGATAGGAGGTTTAAACTATGAAACTTAATTATTACCATGAGACCGATTCTCTTTATATTGACCTTTCTGAAAAAACAAGCGTGGAGAGTAAAGAAATTTCTGAAGGTGTTGTGCTTGATTATGATATTGAGGGTAATTTAGTAGGCATTGACATAGACAATGCCAGCAGGAAAGTTCAACTCAAGGAGTTGATTCTTAATAGGCTGCCGTCTGACATTCATACGGTTGCAGCTTGATAATTTACTCCAGTGGATACAGATTATATAAAGCACTCAATGGTGGTGTCTCTTTTTCAGTGCATCGCAGCCTTTACGGACCTTTATTTGATTAGCCCTGAATTTTTTGAATGTCTTACCATGCCAGATTTTTTCAATATCGTCATTAAGCAGATTTCCCATCTTCATTTTTCTTAAATTACAGCACGGCGTAACATCACCCTTTACATTCACATAAACATGATCTACGGTTCTGAAACATAGTCTATCAAAATGTCCTGCCATCTGTAAAAGTAACCCCTGCTGGTTTATAAACATAATGGGAAGACCTTGGTTGCATTTAGTTTTGCATGACAGGAAGCGATTTTTATGGTATTTTATATTCATACATTAGCAATTGGAGGACAAGACTATGGCTGACAATAATATCATCCGAAGGGAGTTTTTAAAGAGGACATTAAAGGCAGGAATTGCAATAGGCGCCGTATCCGGCGGTGCATTCCTTTTACACGATAGAAAAGAAATTATTTCTGCCGAGGAAGCTGCGGCATCGGTCAGAGATTTTCGTATACAAGGGACAGGGATGCCTTCCATGACTATAGCAAATGGAGAGCAGCCTGCAAATATTGTAAGGGCAGCCGTCGAAGGCATGGGCGGCATGAAGCGGTTTATATCGAAAGGAGATGTCGTAGTAATAAAGCCTAATATTGCATGGGACAGGGTTCCGGAGCAGGCTGCAAACACAAACCCGGAGATAGTAGCCGAAACAGTCAGGTTATGCTACGATGCAGGCGCAAAAAAGGTAATTGTAACCGATGTATCATGCAACGACCCTCGCAGGTGCTTTTTCAGGAGCGGGATCGGAAAGGCTTCAAAAGATACAGGGGCAGATGTCCGCATTCCAGAAGACTATAAGTTCCGCAATGTAGCGATAAAGGGAGAGGTTATTGATGTATGGCCGGTCTATACTGCAATACTCGAAGCGGACAAGGTCATTAATATCCCCATTGTAAAACATCACAGCCTCTCGACTCTAACCCTCGGGATGAAAAACTGGTATGGGCTTCTCGGCGGACAGAGGAGGGAACTGCATCAAAATATACACAAAAGCATAGCCGATCTGGCATCCTTCATACGGCCGACACTAACGATTATAGACGCCTATAGAATACTCATTAGAAACGGACCGCAAGGGGGCAGCCTCAATGATGTGAAGATGATGAATACTGTGGCCGTTTCCATTGACCCGGTGGCAGCAGATGCCTTCGCATCCACTCTCTTCGATATAAAGCCGGAGGATATTCCCTACATAGTCGAGGCGCATAAAAGAGGGCTGGGAAATATAAATTACATGGAGCTACAGCCTATAGTAATATCCGCATGAAAAAAACTTAATGAAACCGCTGAAGACACTGAAAAAAATAAAAAGATTAAAGAGAACGGGAGAAGATGGAGAGATGGGGAAAATAATTAAAAAAGAATTAGGACACAGATGGACACAGATGAACACAGATAAATGCAATAAAATTCTCTATCCGATTTTTCTGTGTTTATCTGTGTCCAATTTTTATTTTTCTCCCTTTTTCTTTCTTTCCCCATTTTTCCTTATGGTTTTTCTCTGTGTCTTCATGCCTCTGTGGCAAATTTTCATAATTTCCCATACATGAACAAAAAAAATCTCCTCGTCTATCTGAGACGAATCTCACAGATATTTTTTCTTGCGCTTTTTTTCTACCTCCTTTTCCAGACAGAATACAGGGGAGAGTTCTCAAAGGATATTTCCATTCCAATCCGCATCGCCGCTCCTGTAAAATTTTTCTTCGAGATAGACCCCCTCGCTGCCATTACCACGGTAATCGCCACACATTCCCTTTACAAGGGACTAATCTGGGCAGTAATAATAATATCGGCCACTATTTTGCTCGGCAGGTTTTTCTGCGGCTGGATATGCCCGATGGGAACGATTCACCAGGTCTTCAGCACGGTCAGCCCTGCAAAAAAGGGCGCTGAAAGGGCAGGAGCGAATAAAGGACATCCTAATCAGATAATCAAATACTACATCCTGATACTCTTTCTATTCGCTGCAATTTTCGCCTCCCTTCAGGCAGGACTTCTCGACCCAATAACCTTTTTATACCGCTCTATCACTGTCTCTATTTTGCCGGGATTAAATCTCCTGACCCTTTCAATAAGCGATATACTGCATTCCTTTAATAATCCCTATCTTCAGTTATTGGCAGATGCAGTCTATTCATTCATGCACAAACATATCTTGAGTTTTAAGCAGCCCTATTTCCATTTTGCATGGCTCATCGGCATATTATTTATAACGGCAATCCTATTAAACAGAAAAGAGACGAGGTTCTGGTGCAGGTATATATGCCCGGCAGGGGCTTTGCTCGGCATCTTTTCGAGATTCAGCATATT
>CAYMMR010000215.1:0-5002 GCA_964391545.1 uncultured Nitrospinota bacterium
TGGCATAAGATTACCTCCCTTCATCAAGTCCCCCTCACCCCTCCCTCTCCCCTGTGGGTAGAGGGTTAGATTGCTTCCCTTCGCTCGCAATGGCACCCAAAAAAAAGTGTCATTGCGAGGAGCGTAAGCGACGAAGCAATCTAATTTAATCTACTAAAGAGTATACTACCTTGCAGGCAGTAAAATCAAGGGAGTTTTGCCCCTCACCTTCACCCTCTCCCCTCAGGGGAGAGGAATAAAAGTGAGGAAGCTGTTTTTTTAATGGGAGAGATAACGGATATAACTTACGACGGCGCCAATCTGCTCTCTCGATAAAATGCCTTGCCACCCCGGCATAAAAGACTTGTCGCCTTTCCCTGAGATTGTGATATTAACGAGCTCTTCATTTGTCAGCTTATCCATCTTTTCTGCATTGGAATGGTCCATCGGGCTGATTGGTATGATAGACATCATTACGCCATCCCCTTTTCCTTTTTGTCCGTGGCAGGATATGCAATATTTATCGTATATACGTTTGCCCTCTTCCGGGTCGCCTAACAGCGGATGCCTCGATTGGCTGAGGAATCTTACATAGGATACTAACCCTTTTATCTGTGATGCTCCTAATAGATGTCCCCACTTAGGCATATTGTCGGAAACAAGGTCATGCTTCCCGCCCTCGATAATGCCGAATAATTCTGCATCCGTCCTTTTCCCTATTTTCGAGATATTCGTCAAATCTAAATTTGCATCAGGTCCTACTTTTAATCTGCTTACAAGGGGACCATTTCCTTTGCCATCGGTTCCATGACATAGATAGCAATACATCGTAAAGAAATTTCTCCCTTCAAATGACCTGCTGTAATCTGCGAACGCATTTGTAACGATAAATATTGCTGCGACAAAAACCGTAAAGCTCAAAAACTTTTTCATATACCCTCCTTTTTTTTAGTAAGCAGAATCGAGATCCTGTTTACTATGTTATAGCACTACCCATGTTCCCTTCCCACTGCTAAAAATCACCCCCTTTCATTAAAAGATAACGATGATATGAGGGGAAGCTGTAAGCTCCCCCCATATTATTTGAGGAGAAAAAGATGCGGAAGAAACATCTTTTTCTTTATTGGTAATAAATATAATAGATAAGTAAAGTAATGTATATTCCCCAGAGGTATGATTTTTGCTCACCCAAAGGTTATCCCACAAAGGAGTGAGAGAGGGGTAAAAAATGAGAGAAGCGAGGAATCTCTCGTTCCCACGCTCTGCGTGGGAACGCAGGTTTCAGGTTCGTTCCTACGCAGAGCGTAGGAACGAGATAAAACTCGATATGATGTAATCTATTTCTGCTCTAAAAATAGAGCTACTGCCTCCAGCCTGCTGCTTACGCCAAGTTTTCTATAGATGTTCTGGAGGTGAGATTTGACCGTTTCTACGGATACATGTGTAAATCCTGCTATCTCCTTATTGCATTTTCCTTTAAGGAGCAGCTCCAATATCTTATTCTCTCTTTCTGTGAGAGAAAATTTTTTCATAATCTCCTTATCCATTTCTTCGGCTATTCGTGTCTCGCCGCGAATTATGGCGAGAATTCTCGGCGTAAGATTTGCCAGGAACGGCGAGACTATGCTTTTTCCGGAATGAGCGCTCTTTATAATCTTGATAAATTCTCTATGGTCGGCATCCTTCAGAATATAGCCGGATGCTCCTGCCTTTATAGCGGCTATAACCCTTTCGTCTTCGTTGTAAACGGAGAGCATCAGTATCTTAGTATCCGGGTATCTCTCTGCAACCATGCGGGCGGAACTGATGCCGTCGAGTTTCGGCATCTCTACATCCATAAGGATTATATCGGGTCTTGTCTCCTGAGCCAGAGTGAATGCCTCCTGACCATCAGAGGCATCGCCTACTATCTTAAAATCTCTCTCCTGTTCCAGCAGGCTCTTCAATCCCTGACGGAAAAGCCTCTGGTCGTCTGCTATAAGTATCTTGATCATAATTTAATGTCCAGAAATTTCGATGTTGGCTTAACAGGTCCGAAGACCTGTTTCTACAATCATTAATTCTAAAGATTAATTCTGTAGAAACATGGCTTTAGCCATGTTAAGAGTTGCTGCCGAGCGGGAGCTTGATATAAAATACTGCCCCTTTTTTTATTCCATTCTCTGCCCAGATAGCGCCGTCATGCGCCTCAACCACTACTTTACAGAAATAGAGTCCGAGACCTATCCCGCCTTTATCTTTCTTTTTCTCTCTCCGATGAAACGGCTCGAAGATATTCGAAAGCTCGGAGGGCGGAATACCCTCTCCTTCGTCTTCTATCCCAAAGAGGAGATAATTTCTGCCTTCTTCGGTTAAGGGTTTAAATGTAAGAACCACCCTGCTGTCAGGGGGTGAATATTTAATGGCATTATGCAGAAGGTTTATAAACACCCTCTGGAGCCGCCTTTTATCGCCATGAATGGTTAATAACTTATCGCTTGTATGAAGGCATACCTCTATCCTTCTATCTTCAGCCTCGATATGCAGAAGCTTAACAGCCTCCTCTACTGCCTCGATAAACGTAAAATCGGAGATGATTAGAGGAAGTTCTTTATAGCTGTCCTGATATACATCCAGCACATCGTTGACCATTCCGAGGAGAAGCCCGCTGCCAGAGATAATATCGCTTAATATCCTTTTTATATCTTCGGGATTCGAGATTCCGATTGTATTCTGGAGGCTTTCGAGCCTTTTTTTAATGCCTATAATCGGATTGCGGAGGTCGTGTGCGAGTGCGGAAGAAAAGAGGCTTAATGCGCTCAATCTCTCGGATCTCAAAAGCTGCTGCTCAAGCTCCTTTCTCTTTCTAATATCTCTTAAATGAATCAGCACGAAATCAACGGCATCGTCTTTTTTTATAGCTGTCATATCCATCTCCATAGGTATCGGATTTCCGTCGCGGCTTATAACTCTTATCTCTATAGTAGAAGATTTTTCGCCTCTTAGGGTCTTATTAAGGAGATACGAAAACAGGCTCTTATCATCTTCCTGAAGAATCGTGGAGAAATCCTGTCCAACGAGAAAGTCTCTGGGATAACCTATAACCGCTTCTTCCCTTTTGTTGACCGCGCCAATTTCTCTTTCCGGATTCACCATCAGCAGGGAGTCTTCTGCAGAGTTAAACAGGGTATTGTAGAGCCTCAGCTCTTTTATCTTATGCAAGAAGCCCTCTCTTTCTCTGATGCCTTTTTCCAGATTCTCTGCCATCCTGTTGAATGTCTCTGCAAGCTGCTCGAGCTCATCGTTTGTTTTAACGGTTATGCGGTGGTTAAGGCTGCCGCTGCCTATCGATTCCGCGCCGTCTCTCAATACAGCGATGGGTTTTATAATCTTTCCGGCATTGTAGTATCCGATAAGAGAAACGATAACGATAAAGGCAATCTCCAGAAAGACGAGCTTCCACGACATTGTATATATTGGGGCATAAGTCTCGGCCGGTGATTGTCTTACGAAAACATACCATTTTTTCCCCTCGAAATTAACATCTTCCATTGTCATGGTTGAAATTACAGGCGCAAAACCTATGATAGAATTTTTTCCTCCATGTGCGTCGTCATCTACAATTCCCCATCCCGGCTTGCTGCTGCTTATCTGTTTCATTAGGAGGTCATTCACCGTATGGCTCTTTGGCGGAAAGTGCGGACATATAATAATGGCGCCGTCGGATGCAACAAGATTGGCATGGCCTGTATCTCCTATCATTATGCCGGCAACTTCTTTATAAAGCTCATCTGCCTTATATGCCATCTTCAGAATACCCGATGCCCTTCCGGCATTCATGACAGGGACGGCTATGGATATAAAATCTTGTTGTATCCTGCTATCATACTCTATGCCGCTTATTAATACCTTGCCCCTTCCCTCATCGAATGCTATATGCCACCAATCCTCATTGCCCTGATAGGAAGCTCCTGCCCTGTCCGTGCCGGCAATAATTATGCCCGTTCTGTCCGTTACAAATATATATTCGTATTCATCCGGTCTGTTATTCTGGTATTCTTCGAGATAATTAGACAGGCTGCTGTATATGTGGTTGGTATCGGCATGATTTTGGTAGTAGTTGTTTTCATCCTTGTTTTTACCTTCATATAATTGATTGGCTTTCAAAACTGCAATCCTTACATTGCTCGACAGCGCAAGAGTTCTCGCCTCGTGTATCTCCCTCTCTATAAGAAGATTTATTTTATTTGCCGTTTCCTTCGACATTTCCTGAAAATTCATGCCGATGGTGTTTTTGAGCGTAGAGATGCTTGTCATGTATGTTAGAGCGACTACTATAAGAGACGGAATGATTCCTACAAGCAGTATAGAAGCAATAATCCTTTTCTGTATACTCCCCTTTTTTCTCATTGACAGTTTGGTTATTTATGAGTATAGGCAATAAATAACTTGAACGATAGATTAATCCTTCTTTTCGTTTTCCTTAAATGTTAGCAAACATAATGCTATTTTGCAAAAGGAAATTATGAAACCCTTTTACCATAAAGGCACAAAGAGCATAAAGAAAACAATAAAAGAATCAACCACAGACACAGATAGAATAAAAGTGTCAGAGTATCAGAGTATCAAAGCGTCAGAGTTAAAAAACTTTGACACTATGACACTTTGACTCTTTGATACTTTATTAAGTCTGTGTAAATCTGTGGCTAAATATGTTTTTGTTTTTTCCTTTGTGTCCTTTGTGTCCTTTGTGTCTTTATGGCTAATCAGTCTTTTGTTCCAAAATGGAAACCATGAG
Organism: uncultured Nitrospinota bacterium; assembly: GCA_964391545.1. Classification (GTDB taxonomy): domain Bacteria; phylum Nitrospinota; class Nitrospinia; order UBA9942; family UBA9942; genus JACQEW01. Next base: position 4,757 of record CAYMMR010000215.1, read on the forward strand.
TTCCATAAAGAAGCTTTTAAGAATAGGAGCAAGGGGCAAGGGGTCAAGGGGTCAAGGGAAAATCAATGTTTAACTCTTTGAATTTCTGAATCATAACTCATTGCTCATTGCTCATTGCTCATTGCTTCTTTTGTATGGCATTTTGTTTGCATAATGATTATAAAGATTATTTATAAATAAACAGAAAAATTTAAAAAGAAGGGGGGGATGATAAAAGAGAGTTAGGAGTTAAGAGTTAGGAGTTAA
>CAYMMR010000216.1:0-4986 GCA_964391545.1 uncultured Nitrospinota bacterium
TCAATATTTAGATATGAAGCCGTTAATAGCATTTTTTAAAGATTCCTTTACAGAAGAAGAGGTATTAGACTGGTATAAAATGTCTCCGGCAGAACGTTTTATTGAATCGCAAAAACTATGGGAGATTTTTGTGCTATTAAAAGGAAATTATGAACCCGAGCCCGATTCCCAGAGCCCTTTCTATTTTTCTGAAGCATAAAGTAAAAGCCCTGTTAATCGGAGGGCAGGCATGTATACTTTATGGCGCAGCAGAGTTTAGCCGTGATATAGACCTTGTTATCATGGCCACCTCCGATAATATCGAAAATCTAAAATCGGCATTAAAGGATCTCAAGGCAGAGAGTGTCTTTTATCCATATCTCTCCGAAGATGTATTATTAAGGGGACATGCCTGCCATTTTAGATGTCAGAGCGAGGATGTAAAGGGATTGAGGATTGATATTATAGGAGTAATGAGAGGGGTAGATTCGTTTGCCGATTTGTGGGAGCGGCGGGAGGAGATTAATCTACCCGAAGCAGGGAGGATAGCCGTAATAGGGATTTCCGACCTTGTTAAGTCGAAAAAGACTCAAAGGGACAAAGATTGGCCCATGATTAGGCGGTTAATAGAAGCAGACATTTATAATGCGCCGGAAAATCCCCATGAGGATAAAATACGATTCTGGCTTGCCGAATGCAGAACACCTGAGCTGCTTGTCTCACTAACAACTAAATATCCAGAGATTGCCTCTTTCATGGCTGTTATTCGCCCCCTCTTGAAGTCCGCAATCGAGGGCAACCATGAAGATATCGATAAACTTCTAATGGATGAAGAGGACAAAGAAAGGGAGATTGACCGACACTACTGGAAGCCTTTAAGAGCAGAGCTTGAGTCATGGCGTCGTGAGAAAGATAAAAGAATGATATGCCGAGGCGATTAAGAGCGGGTCAAGGCGGCCTAATTTAAAATATAGGAATTTCAATGTTTGAGATTGCTTCGCCCCAAAGCAATCTAATTTACTATGAATGATATAGTGAAAGAGAGTTATGCCTCCCTCGAAGATAAGGCAAGGGAGCTGCAGACATCGGAGAACAGATTTAGAAACCTTGTCGAAAAACTGCCGAACATGATTTTCATTAATAAAAAGGGGAGGGTTGTGTATGCAAATAAAAGATGCGAGGAGGTAATGAAGTATAAAAGAGAGGAGTTTTATTCACCTGATTTTAATTTCTTAAGCCTTGTAGCGCCTGAATATGTAGAGATGGTAAAGACAAGGTTTTATAAGCATATAAAAGGAGAACCGGTTGAGCCGTATGAATATGCCATTATTACTAAAGACGGCAAGAGGATTGAAGCAATACTCAATACTGCTTTAATGGATTATGAGGGAGAAATGGCGATTCTTGGCATAATAACGGATATAACAGAGAAGAAGAAGGCAGAGGAGATGCTTCAAAAGTCACTCCGCAGACTCTCCACTCTCTACAGTATAGACCACTCTCTTTCGCAGTCGTTAGACCTTGACGAGATACTAAAAAATGCCCTCTCTATAACTCTAAATGTTATTGAATTTGAGGGAGGCTCTATTAAGCTGATAGACCCCGATGAAAAGACAATGACAGTCCGCATACATAAAGGACTTCCGGAGGAATTTGTAAACAATATCCGGCAGATAAATATAGATGAGGGTATCGCCGGAAGGGCGGTAAGGGAGAGAAAACCGGTTATTCTCGATATCTCGGAATACCCTGCCGAAAGGTTGTCTCGGTTTATGATAAAGGAAGGTTTTAAAACCCTTGCGAGCACACCACTTATTTCGGCCGGTAAAGTATTAGGCGCATTAACCGTCGCAACACGCAAAACAAGGGTCTTCCAGCCTGATGAAATAGCATTGCTGACATCCATCGGCATACAGCTTGGCACTGCAGTGTATAATGCCTTTCTCTTTGAATCATTAAAAACAAGCGAGGAAAAATACCGCGGATTGATAGAAACCTCAACGGATGCCATAGTCTCTGTAAATGATGCGCGGGAAATAATACAATGGAATAATTCCGCCTCGAAGATTTTCGGCTACTCCATGGATGAGATTATAGGTAAATTAATCGATGCCATAATTCCTGAAGAGTATAGAGGCAGCCATATAGAGGGCTTCAAGAGGTATATCGAAACAGGCGAAGCTAAAGTCATAGGCAAAACCATCGAGCTAAAAGGCTTAAGAAAAGACGGCTTAATCGTTCCTATAGAGCTGAGCCTGTCCGAATTTAAAATAGGAAAGTCCCATATCTTTACAGGGATTATTCGCGACCTCACTGAAAGAAAACGGCTCGAACAGGAAATGATACGGCAGGAAAAACTCGCAGGCATGGGGCATCTTGCGGCGGGGGTCGCACATGAGATTAAGAATCCGCTTAATATTATATCCGGGAATATCCAGATACTCGATATGGAAGAGAACGACCCCGAGAAAAAGAAGATATATAAAACAGTTTTCCAGCAAATCGAACGCTCCGTTAAGATAATAGACAATCTGCTGGATTTTGCGAGGAAAAGGAAGCACGAGATAAAGGATATTGACATAAACATGCTTTTGGAAAAGACTATCATGCTGGTAGAATACGAGATGAGGACGGAGAATATCATGTTTGTAAGAGATTTTCAGAAGGATTTACCGGTTATAAAAGGCGATTCGGACCAATTTGCGCAGGTATTTTTAAACTTGATTAACAATGCGCGGCATTCGATGAATGAAAAACAGCAGATAATAAAGAGCGGAGAATCGAAGCTCGAAGGATGGAAGGGTGAAATAAGGATAGGGACAAAAAAAATCGCCAATATGATAGAAATTACCTTTACAGATACAGGATTGGGAATTCCGGAGGATAAGGCGGAAAACATTTTCAAGCCCTTCTTTACAACAAAGGGAGAGGGAAAAGGGACAGGGCTTGGATTATCAATTGCAAAGGAAATAATAGAAGAACACAAAGGAAAGATTGGGTTGGAGAACAAGCACGGTGAAGGGGTAAAGTTTATAATAACATTGCCGGCAAGCTGATTATCTAAAATGCTATGCCAACTATCGCAAAAAAGATAACTGCCATTGTCAATGTGTCCATTATCCCCTCATCTCAGGACTGATTAGAATGCTTTTTATCCTTTTTCTCTGCGAGATGGAAAAATATAGCAGATTCAATCCCCAACAATGCAAAAAATATGAGCGTCATTGTCAAGGTGTCCATTATTTTGTACCTTTAGAGTGTTTTTTTTCAGCAAGATGGAAAAAAATGGCTGATGCTATGCCAACTATCGCAAAAAAGATAACTGCCATTGTCAATGTGTCCATTTATTTATCCTCCTTTTCAGGTGTTATTATTAGAGCAGCTATGAGTATAAGAGCAAGACCTCCAAGGACTATCAATGCTCTTCCAAAGGATATGAGGCTTTCCGACAACAATGCATTAATGCCAAAAGCAATACCTCCATACTCAACGATTTTAAACAACATATCGGATGTTTTATTCCGTTTGTTGAAGTGCTTCATAGGCTTGATTATAAATTCATTTTTTATGAGAGTCAACTTGCTTTTTTATTCTACCCCTCCCTTTGCCTTATGTGGAGAGGATTATTGTGAGGGGCTGATTTATGACCAAAATTCCTGTCTTAATAGCAGATGACGAGCCGATGGCATGCGAGCTCCTGGAGCGTTTTCTTAAGGCAAAAGGCTTCGATGTCTCTGCCGCTCACAGCGGGACAGAGGCTCTCGAAAAACTGAAAACCTATAAACCCGAAGTCGTCATCCTCGATATAAGGATGCCGAATATGAACGGCGTGGAGTGCCTGAAAAATATCAAAAAGGATTATCCCGATACTGAGGCAATCATGGCGACTGCAATCGGTGATTTATCGACTGCAATCGAGTGCATGAAGGAAGGCGCTCACGGATACCTGACAAAGCCTGTAAATCTCGAAAACTTAATACTCGAAATTCAAAAGGCATCGGAGCATAGAAGACTTGTCCTTGAAAACAGGGATTATCAGGCGAATCTTGAGAAAAAGGTAGCAGAGAGGACAAAGGAGGTTCAGGCGCTGCATGAAAAGCTAAAGGAGAGTTTTATAAATACAATCAGGATTACTTCGGGACTAATCGAGGTATATGACCCGTTTCTCGGCGGGCATTCCAAAAGGGTGGCAAGATTCTCGGCAAAGGCCGGCATCGCCCTAAAACTTCCGAATAAAGATTTGATAGATTTGGAGATGGCAGCGCTCCTCCACGAAATAAGCATGATAACCATACCCGAAGATATACGAAATACCCCTTTTAATAAACTTAAAATTGAAGAGGTTAAAATTATTAAGAGCTCGCCTGCGCTGTCGCAAGCGATACTCGCGCCGTCGGAAGAATTGAACAATGCCGGCGTTATCATCAGGCACCACCTCGAGCATATAGACGGAACGGGTTTCCCAGACGGGTTAAAGGAAGAAAGAATTCCCCTCGGCTCGAAAATACTCGGCGTCGTGAATGCCTACGACGAGCTTTCGACAAGGAGGAGATTTACCTCGGAAAAATTTCCGTCCGAAAGGATTAAAGAGGAATTTGTCTTTATCTACCTCAACCAATTCGCCGGGAAACACTATGAAAAAAATATTATCGAGGTATTGGAAAATGTCGTAACCAGTTTTAAAAAGAAAAAGAGGATTAGAGAATTATATTCCATAGAAGAATTGAAGCCCGGCATGATCTTAGCGGAGGATATTCATACAAAAGACGGCAGGCTGCTCCTTGCGGAAGGGAGCACAATCAGCAATATTCAGATGATGAAGATACAGAGCCTTTACAGGATGAAGCTCCTGGAGCAGAAGATATATGTGCTGGATTAAAAAACAAAAACCTAATTGGACACAGATAAACACAGAAATGTCATTCCGAGCCCATTCGCTCTGTCATTCCGAACCCTTCGCTCTGTCATTCCGAACCCTTCGCTCTGTCATTCCGAACCCTTCGCTCT
>CAYMMR010000217.1:0-4953 GCA_964391545.1 uncultured Nitrospinota bacterium
ATGACATCTGTGTTTTATCTGTGTAAATCTGTGTCCCATTTATTTATCTTTTCTCCGTGTCTCCGTACCTCTGTGGTTAAATCAAATTTTATACTATGAAAAAACAGGTAATCATAAGCGGAATTATATTGGCGGTTGTATTTTACCTGCTCCTCTCTGCGTTTTCCGGGCTTCAAAATGCAATAGAAAATCAGACGAAGCTGGAGTTTAACAGGGAGCAGCACCTTATAACGGAAAGGATTGTATTTCAGCTTGAAGATATGTTCGACGGCATGAGGAAGAGCGTTCTTTTTTTAAGGCACCCCTTTGCCCTTTTAAAGCTCATAGATGCCATAGATTCGGGAGATAAAAAGGAGATAGCCTTCTGGAGAGACGGAATCGAAAAGGTTTATATACCATTTATGGATTCGCATCCTGTTTGCGATGACATCATTTTTGCGGATAATGATGGGAGAGAAGTGGTAAGGGTTATCAGGGATTCAAGCGGTCATGGGAGGGCTGTAGAAGCATTGAATTTGAAAAATATATCCGATACCGGCATATTTATCGAGACGAATAAGCTCGATTACGGAAGCAGCGTCCTCATGAGGCTGGAAAACAGGATAAAGGTTGGAACCCCTGTCTATCATAAGGAGCAAAGAAAGGGTGTAGTGATTTTTGAGATGGAGATAGACAAGATATACTCGATACTTGCCCCGGTAAAATACGGAGAGAAGAGTCATACCATGCTTTTTACTACAAAAGGGAAACAGTTGTTCTGCTCCCAGGGATTGAACGAGGAGCAGCACAGAAAGGAGATAGAATATGTCTTAAAGAACCCCGAAGGGGGATATACGGAGATACCGGAGAGCCACGGCGAAAAGAATATTCTTATGGCAAGCGCTCCTTTGAAGTTTGGGGACGAAGAATGGGCAGTGGTTATCGAGGCGACATCCGGAGAGGTTACACAGCGGATAAAGGAATTCGAAAAAAAGAGGAAAGGGATACTTATTATACTTGCGGTTGTGATAATAGGAGGCGGCGCGTATTTTCACAAGATGCGGTCGGATAGAATAAGGGCTGAAGATGAGGCAGAGGGTTTAAGAAAATTAGAGGTGATTAATAAAAAATTGGAGGATTCGAAGCATGAACTGGAGCTTTTAAACAGCGAGTTGAATACGGCAAATGAAAGATTAAAAGAACTAGACAGGCAAAAAACGGATTTTTTAAACATCGTTACCCACGATATAAGGACACCGCTTACATCTATCAGGGCGTATACGGATATGCTGATTATGTATAAAGATAAACCCGAGACGCTTCAGAGGGTGTATGAGGAGTTTTTAAATATAATAAAAAAGGAGAGCATAAGACTCGGAAACCTTATAAATGACTATCTGGATTTGGCGAAGATGGAGTCGGGGCAGGTTACATTCAGGCGCGAGCCTGTGGATATAAGGGGGATAATAAGCGATTCTGTAGTAACATATCACGGCGAGGCAATAGAGAAGGGGATTAATTTGAGATATTTTATTGCAGACGATGTTCCTGTTGTTACTGCCGATGACGGCAAGGTAAGGCAGGTTGCGGCGAATATTTTAAGCAATGCAGTCAAGTATACACCGCAGGGCGGAACGGTTGCCGTCTCTGCCGTAAAAAAGGGGGATAATATAGAAATATCCATCGAAGATACCGGACCGGGCATACCAAAAGAATACCATGAGAAGGTATTTGAGAGATTTGTTCAGTTAGAAGGGGGGAAGGAGAGGGCAAAAAAGGGGACAGGGCTCGGACTTCCGATAGTGAAGAATATAGTGGAGCATCACGGCGGAAAGGTGTGGGTGGAGAGCGAAGAGGGCAAGGGCGCTAAGTTTATATTCACCCTGCCGATAGGAACAAAAACCTGATTTCACCACAAAGACACAAAGGACACAAAGAAAAAAATAAAAAACCCGATTTAACCACTGAAGACACTGAACACACTGAAAAATACAAAAGAAAAAGATTAAGGAGAAATAGGGAAAGGGGAGAAAGGGAGAAAAATATTAACAAGGATATACAGGATAAACAGGATGAATATAAATCCTGAATATTCTGTGCATTCCTGTTGAACAATTATTTTTTCTCTTTCCCCATTTCTCCCTGTTCCCCCTTTCTTCTTAATGGTTTTAAATTTTTTTTCTGTGATTTCAGTGTCTTCAGTGGATTGTATTTTTTATTTGTGGCTTTGTGTGAGGAACAAAACAAATCGAGGAGGAGGAAATATGTGGGAAGGGGGATAAAATGATAAAGAAGGTAATAGTAGCGGCGGAGATAGCGGTAATGGTTTTGCTGGCTGTGGTTTTTATATGGTTCAATAACCGTGTCAAGGATCAGCTTTTTGTCCACGCGAAGGATACTGCCGATTATATTGTCACGCAGATTGCGGCGGATAGGAAATGGGCGGCAGTTAGAAAGGCAGAGGGAAAGATTACCATGCTTCCTGCTACCATGACGCTGGAGACAACCGCTATAGCCAGCGAGGCAGGCAAGTATACGGCAAGATTGATAAGCGCAAACCCGATAAATCCAAAGGCAGGACCAAAGGACGATTTTGAAAAAGAGGGATTAAATGAAATCGAGAGGAATGGCGGTGAATATTCGGAGATAGAAGGCAAGGGCGACCAGAAGGTATTTCGTAAACTGATTGCAGATAAAGCTACTGCCGAGAGTTGTGTAAAGCCTGAATGTCATGCAGGCAAGAAGCTCGGCGATGTGCTCGGAGGCTTGAGCATATCGGTCCCTCTTTGGAAGGTGGATGCTGCCGTTGCATCGAACAGACTCTTCCTGTTTTTTATATGGCTCGTTACCGGAATCTTAATATTTGGTTTTCATAAGTATGGGGAAAGCATCTTTAAGAAAAGTGCATCTCCTGCCGTAGCTCAGACCTTTAGGTCTGATATCAGGTCTGAAGACCTGAGTTACAAGCGAATAAAAGCAAAGAGAAGCTGGAAGAATAGTCTTGGATACAAAATCCTGATGCCCACCATAGTAACCCTCGTTATCGGATTCGGCATACTTCTTATTATTACAATTCAGAGAGGCACGGAGAATCTCCTCGACGAAGACAGAACCAAGTCGGATTTAATGGCGGTTAGTGTGATAAAAAGCATGCAGAGCATGATGGCAAATGGCAGGGCGATGGATGTGGAGCAGTGGGCAAAGGACTTAAAAACTATAGATAAAAATGAGGCGAGGTTCGTGCAAGTTTTGAGATTAAACGGCGAGGAGGCGTTCAGGGATAATCATACGATCGATGAAGTCAATCACAGGCTGGGCGCTGAGACATTCGAGAAGCGGAAGGTGGATACGGCACAGGTGAAAGACCCTGCGCCCGATAATGCCAAGTTTCAGGAGGCTGTACGCACAGGGCAGAAGGTCTACTATTATGAAGATGTCGGCGGCGAAAGACTGTTGACCCAACTGACGCCGATACCGAATGAGCAGGAGTGTCATGCCTGCCACGGCGAGGAGTATAAGTTCAGGGCTATTTTAAGAATATCCACACCCTTGAAAGAGATCGAGGAAAAGATAGAGAAAAACCGTTTATTTATGATTCTTATCTCCATTGCAATGACACTGGTTGTAATCGGAGTAATATGGAGGCTTATAAGAAAGAGCGCAACCGCTCCTATTGTCGGGGTTGTAAATATGATAAGGAATATTGCCCAGGGCGACCTTACCCGTAAGGTCGAGGTCGTATCGGAGGATGAAATAGGCGAGCTGTCGGAGAATGTGAATAAGATGGTTGACGATATGAATAACGCCCTTTCACAGGTAATAGTAACGACAGGGAAGGTTTCATCTTCTTCGAATGATCTCTCGGGATCATCTTCCCAGATTGTCGAAGGGGCAAAGGAACAGAGCGAGAAGACTGCCAATGTCGCAACCTCGATGGAGGAGATGTCGGCTACGATAACCGAAGTGGCGAAAAACTCAGGCGAGGCGTCCGAGTCTGCAAAGTCTGCAAAAGATATGGCGGTTAAGGGAGGCGAGGTAGTTAAAAAGACGATTCAGGGGATGGAGAAGATAGCCGTATCGGTTGAGAAATCATCGAATACTATAAAGGTTCTCGGCAAGAGCTCCGAGCAGATAGGGGAGATAGTAAAGACAATCGACGATATTGCAGACCAGACGAACCTCCTTGCCCTTAATGCCGCTATAGAGGCTGCGAGGGCAGGTGAGCAGGGGAGAGGTTTCGCGGTCGTTGCCGATGAGGTGAGGAAGCTCGCAGAAAGAACGACAAAGGCTACAAAGGAGATTGCGGATATGATAAAGGTGATACAGGAGGATACGAAGAATGCAGTCTCCTCTATGGAAGAAGGGACGAAAGAAGTGAAATCTGGGGTGGCTCTTGCGAATGAGGCAGGGAAATCATTGGAGCAGATTGTTGAGGTAGTTAAAAAGGTATCCGATATGGTCGCCCATATTGCTACGGCAGTAGAGGAGCAGTCTGCTGCTACAGAGGAGATAACAGGAAATATCGAGGCGATTGCCGCAGTTAGCAAAGGGACAATGGGCAAGGCGGAAATTTCATGCTCTGCTGCAGTGGAGATGAAAAGGCTGTCTGAGGAGTTGAAGGGGCTTGTGAGCAGATTCAAATTGAGAGAGACCGGTATTCAATAGTCAATTCTCAAAAGGGAGGTGTTGAGTATGGAAAATTTAAAGAGAAATTATATCGAGAAGGAGCTTAATGGGATAAAGGTGCATTATGCCGAGCATATCGAAGACGAAGGCGAAGAAGAAAATCAAGAAAAAGAAAGGATTTATTATGTAAAGTGCGGAGAATGCGGTGGGGAAGTTCCTTCTAATGAGATTTACGATAATGGAAACTATTCTGTATGTAAAAAGTGCATTTAATATAATCCCTAAAAATGAGCGAAAGACCTTATGTCCCTTCCGCTTGCCGTTCAGACAGCCGTCCATGGCTGTCTG
>CAYMMR010000218.1:0-4921 GCA_964391545.1 uncultured Nitrospinota bacterium
TATCGTGGAAAAATAATTGCCATGGGAACACCGCAGAATCTCAAAGAGAGGCTGAAGGCTCGCAGCATAGAAGATGTCTTTGTGGCAATGATAGAGAAGGAAGAACAAAAACCTGAAATTGGACAGGATATACAGGATATACAGGATTAACAAACCCCTGATAGCTGCATTCAGGGGCTGCTTATCCTGTTAATCCTGTCTAAATGTTTCTATGAACCTGCGACGAACAAAGGCTGTTGCACGAAAAGAGTTTTTGCACATCATACGGGACCCGAGGAGTCTGGGCATGGCTCTGGCAGTTCCTCTTGTCATGCTCCTGCTATTCGGCTACGCCTTATCGCTCGATGTAGACCGCATTCCAACCCTTATCTACGATGCCGACCTCAGCCATGAAAGCCGAAGGTTAATAGAGCGTTTTTACGGCTCACGATATTTCGAAATTCTCGGTATAGTTGACGAATATAAAACAATAGAGATGAAAATTGACAGAAACGAGTGTCTTATAGGTGTTGTTATTCCGAATGATTATTCCAAAAATCTTCTATCCGGGAAAATTGCGGATGTTCAAATTCTGATTGACGGCAGCGATTCGAATACTGCCTCGATTGCGCTTGGCTATGCGGAATCTCTGCTACAGCTTTATTCAATAGAATTAAAATCCGAATTCTTAAACGGAAAAGGAGGGGGACAGCTTACGCCGCCGGTTGAGGCACGGCTGAGGGTGTGGTATAACAGCGAATTGAAATCGAGAAACTATATAGTCCCCGGGCTGATTGCAGTTATCCTTATGATTATCACCGCCAACCTTACATCTCTTACAATCGCAAGAGAATGGGAAACAGGGACAATGGAGCAGATTCTATCTACGCCGCTCCGGCCGAAAGAATTGGTGCTCGGAAAACTGACGGCATTTTTCTGTCTTGGTCTGATTGATATGCTGATAACGATTGGCGCAGGAGTAATGTTTTTTCATATTCCGATGAGGGGAAGCATTCTGATTCTGTTCTTAACAGGCTGTATTTTTCTGTTCGGGGTTTTGTGCTGGGGGATTTTAATCTCGGCTATTGCACGTTCGCAGTTGCTGGCATACCAGATGGGAACGATAACCTCCTTCTTGCCTGCGTTTTTGCTTTCAGGATTTATTTATGCCATTGAAAACATGCCTAAGGTTATTCAGATTGTTACCCATATCGTCCCCGCCCGCTACTTTATAACTATTCTGAGAGGAATATTTCTAAAAGGGGTCGGGATAAAGATTTTGTGGTTTGAAATGACGCTGCTGATAATCTTTGCGTGGCTCGTTTTTACTCTGGCAACACGGAAGGTCAGACAGAAACTCCTATGAACTCAAAAAGAAGGGGCATGGGGCATGGGGCATGGGTCAAGAAAAACTTGCCCCTTGCTACTTGACCCTTGACCCTATTTTTATATGTGGAAACGAATCAGGGAAATCATTAAGAAGGAGTTTTACCAGACATTAAGAGAGCCGCGGACGCGGGTCATCCTGTTCCTGCCGCCGCTCATCCAGTTGATTATCTTCGGCTATGCGGTAAACCTCGATGTGGAGAACGGCATGATTGCATGGATGGACGGCGACAACACCCCTGAAAGCCGCAGCCTTTTATCCGAGTTTGAAGGCTCCCGTCATTTTCAAATAATCGCAGTCCCATCTTCGGAAAATGAGATGCAGGACTTGCTGGATAAGGGAACTGTGCAGGCTGTCGTCCGGATACTCCCCGGTTTTGACCGTAACATCCGCCGCGGGAAAACAGCATCCGTCCAGATTCTCATCGAAGGCACAAATTCCAATACCGCCTCGATAATCTCGAATTATGCAGCCCAAATTATCAACCGCTACTCGAACCGCATACTCTCCGAACGGCAGAGGGCAAGATTTGCAGGACACGATATTCCATCCATAGCAATAAAAAGCCGTGTATGGTTCAATCCCGAACTATTGAGCAGAAATTATTTCGTCCCGGGCGTTGTCGTCAATATAAGCACGATGGTTACTCTAATACTCACTGCAATGGCTATCGTCCGTGAAAAAGAACTCGGCACAATGGAGCAGTTGATGGTAACTCCTATTAGGCCTTTCGAGTTGATACTCGGCAAAACTCTCCCCTTTGCATTAATCGGATTGGCGGATGTAATCCTCATAACATCGGCAGCGCTCTTAATATTTCATATCCCATTCAATGGAAACGTCCTCCTGCTTTTGATATGCGCCATGCTCTTTATTTTGACGACGCTTGGGGTAGGACTTTTTATCTCGACGATTTCCAACACACAGCAGCAGGCAATGATGTCCTCTTTCTTCTTCTTTATGCCTGCCTTCATGCTCAGCGGCTTTGCCTTTCCCATACGCAACATGCCGACGATTATCCAATACCTCACCTATCTCAATCCTGTGCGGTATTTTATCGAGATGGTGCGCGGCATTTTTCTAAAGGGGAGCGGCATCGATGTCCTCTTGCCTCAAATGGCAGCGTTGTTCATATTGGGTGTATCTGTCTTTACTTTAAGCGCCCTGCGGTTCCATAAGAGGATGGATTAAATTAGGGTAATATTTGGGGCGATTTTAGTAACTTAGTAACAAAATCTTGCGCAAAATAGCAAGCAAACTTTATAAGCGGAGAAACTTTCCTCTCACTTCCGTTATTTTTCTTTTGTTTTTTTATAATTTTAAAGGAACAAAAGAAAAAATGCGATGAAAGGAAAAGTTATATAATCCATCGGTAAAGGCGTTCGAAGAAAATTTCCCCGCTATTATGCTTTTCCAACCTGCTTGGATTATGTATAATATTAAAAAAAGACGGGTTTTATAAAGAGAATTTATTATGAGCCTCGAACTTGAGAAATTTTTAAATACTGCAATAGAAGCTGCAAAGGAAGCGGGGAAGATACAAAAGGAGAGATTTGGAGATGTTTTTGCGGTAGAGCATAAAGGCGAGATAAATCTTGTAACAGAGGTTGATTATCAGTGCGAAAATATAATCGTCGATATTATCAAAAGGGATTATCCCGTGCATGAGATATTGACCGAGGAGTCCGGGAGCATACAAAAACCCTCTCCCCTTGAGGGAGAGGGGCGGGGTGAGGGAAAATACAAATGGATAATTGACCCGCTGGATGGGACGACAAATTATGCCCACAGTTATCCCTGTTTCTGCGCATCGGTGGGATTGGAGATAAACGGCGAGATTGCCGCAGGCGTTGTTTATAATCCGATGCTCGAAGAGCTTTTCACGAGCATAAAAGGGAATGGGGCATATTTGAACGGAAAAAGGTTAAAGGTTTCTGCAATTGGAGTTATCGGCAAGAGTCTTCTTGCAACGGGTTTTCCTTATGATATAAAATACAGCAAAGAGAACAATCTTGAAAACTTCTGCAATTTTGCCGTAAGGGCGCAGGCAATACGAAGGCCGGGGGCGGCGGCTTTAGATCTCTGCTATCTATCGGCAGGGAGGTTTGACGGATTTTGGGAGCTAAAGTTGAATCCGTGGGATACGGCTGCGGCGAGTCTTATGGTGAAAGAAGCAGGAGGCGTGATAACCGATTTCAGCGGAGGAGAGTTCAGCATATATAAAGAAGAGATGCTTGCCAGCAACGGATTGATACATGAAGAAATGATAGAAATACTTAATTTAGCTATCAGCCATCAGCTATCAGCTAATCCTGACTGCTGAAGGCTGACTGCTGAAAGCTTATTTTTTAGTCAGTGGAAGTTTGCGACTATAGCAAGCGGCATTAAAAAGTAAACATATTTACCATGCTGTCATTCCTGCGAAAGCAGGAATCTAGAAAATAAAAATACTGGATTCCGTGTCAAGCACGGAATGACAAATAGGGCATGTCAACTTATTTATGTCGTTCACTATAATTCAGGAGGTGTGGTTATGAGGGAACATATAAAGGAGCAGGTCATAAAGATGGAAAAGGGGCTGGGGATAGGAATCCCGGATGAATATGCAAAACATCTGAGCCTTCATCAAGGCTCGATAGTTGATGTTAACCTCGATAAAAACAAGGGACTGATTATAATCTCCCATGTATCGGAAGAAGAGGACATCGTAAAGAGATATATTCCCTCTGCCGGGACAATGGCATAAACTATGAAGCCTTTATCTTTACAGCTTTTGAAAAAAATAACATTTTTTACCGATCTTTCGGATAATGAGATTAAACAGGTTGCGGATCTGATAAGATACCAGAGGTATCGCAAGCAGGAAGTGATATTCGTGCCGATGACCCTGGAAGCTCTCTCTTTGTTCTGAAGTCGGGGACGGTAAAGATATCAATCATGGATATGAAAGGAGGAGAGGTAATCCTTAAGCTTTTAACCGGAGGAGACTTTTTTGGAGAGATGGCGCTGCTCGACGGGCAGCATCGCTCGGCTACCGTAACTGCGCTGGAGGATACCGAAGCCATAGTAATGGAGCGGGAATCCTTCCTGAACCTTATTGACCATCATCCTCGGCTGCTCCTGAAAATGTGCTTGGGCATCTGCCGAAGATTGCGGCAGACGGACGAGAAGATAAAAGACCTGATGTTTGCGGATGCTTATGGAAAGGTAGCGCAAACTCTTTGCAGACTGATCGAGGAGAGGGGAGAGAGGACGGCAGATGGTATATTATTAAAAGTCCCTTTATCTCGTGAAGATATGGCGCACATGGCAGGTGTAACCCGTCAGACGCTCTCTATGGTTCTGGGAGATTACCAGCGGGCAGGCGTGCTGCGGAAAGATAAACATCGTATTCTTATTATAGATGAAGTGCGTCTGAGAAGAGAGACCCTCATTTAAACGGATTCTTAAATTACCCAAAAAATGCAATTGGACGCAGATAAACGCAGAAACTACTTGATATTAAAAAGAAATTTATCTTTCTTATTTGCATAAAAATATTCAAGGTTTATCTGC
>CAYMMR010000219.1:0-4914 GCA_964391545.1 uncultured Nitrospinota bacterium
TTTAAGTCCGATATTGTGGCAGATGAATATACGATAGAAAAATTTGTCGAAAAGATAATTGAGTATTTTGAGTAACCTGCAAAAAAGGATTTTTGCAGGAAATTATATTTATAGACGGGGGTAAAAATGGGATTTCCGATTATACGAATGAGGAGATTACGGCAGAATGAGAATTTAAGGAGGATGGTGAGGGAGACATATCTTTCTGTTGACAACCTGATTTATCCGCTCTTTGTTACCTTCGGCAAGGGCGTGAAAGATGAAATCGCTGCAATGCCAGGGACATATCGCTTTTCCATAGATATGCTTTTAAAAGAGGTCAAAGAAATAACCGGTCTCGGCATCCCTGCCGTCATTCTCTTTGGCATACCCGAGGAAAAAGACGATGTTGGATCCGAGGCATATAATCCCGATGGAATCGTTCAGAGGGCAATAAAAGAGATAAAATCCGCAGCCCCTGATTTGATAGTTATAACGGATGTGTGTATTGATGAATATACGACCCACGGGCACTGCGGGGTAGTAAGGGGAAATGAGGTGCTGAATGACCCGACACTCGAACTGCTGTCAAAGATGGCTCTAACCCATGCAAGGGCAGGAGCAGATATGGCGGCGCCCTCGGACATGATGGACGGCAGGGTTGGCGCTATACGAAAGACCCTCGATGAAAAGGGTTTCAGCGATATGCCTATTATGTCCTATTCAGCCAAATATGCCTCTGCCTTTTACGGACCCTTCAGAGAGGCATGCGATTCTTCCCCTAAATTCGGGGACAGGAAATCATATCAGATGGATGTCGGAAACAGCGACGAGGCATTAAGAGAAGTTGCGCTGGACATCGAAGAGGGGGCGGACATTATCATGGTAAAGCCTGCAATGGCTTATCTCGATATTGTCAGAAGGGTAAAGGACGAGTTCAAGATACCTGTAGCCGCATATAATGTGAGCGGCGAATATTCCATGGTAAAGGCTGCTGCTGAAAAGGGCTGGATAGATGAAGAAAAAATCATGATGGAGATACTCTCGAATATAAAGAGGGCAGGCGCGGATATGATTCTGACATACTTTGCCAAAGATGCTGCAAAGATTTTAAATAGATAAGGAGATTTAAGTATAGAAATTTACATGTTTGCGATTGCTTCGCCTTCGGCTCGCAATGACACAGAAAGCCGAAGGGGTTTGCGTCATTGCGAGGAGTGCAAGCGACGAAGCAATCTATTTTATAAACCAAAGGTAAGGCTATTTCTTTTTTTGAGCCTCTTTTTCGGCGTAATATTTACTGACTATCAGGTCATCCGTCGTAAGAGCCGCAAATTCAATCGCCTCTTTTGCATTTTGTTTAATCTTCGGGAAGACATCATAGCTGAGAGCCGTATCCATTATATTATCTATTGCATTGGTCTGGGCGAAATCTATTGCCTCTTTTACATCCTGTTTAACCATCCCCAATATTATGCTCACGCCGATTACAGAAATCACGGCCAATGTTATGCCCCATGTCAATGCCTTTACAAAAGATTCCGCTATAATCTGTCCGTATCCCTTTTCCATAATTAAGCCCTCCCAAAAAATTTAAGAGTTAAGAATTAAGAGTTAAGAGTTTTTTTGTCCTTAATTCTTCGCTCTTCATTCATCACTCATCACTATTTTTATCCCCCCTTTCTTATTTAAAATGTCTCGAGACTGCTGAAAAAATAGGGAATTTCATAAGAGGCGGATTCGGGAGAATCCGAGCCGTGGACAGAGTTTTTTTCTATATCGATAGCAAATTCTTTTCTTATTGTCCCGGATGCCGCATCTTTCGGGTTTGTAGCGCCCATCAAATCACGCCATTTTTTAATAGCATTATCGCCGCTTAGAACCGCCGCAACTATGGCTCCGGAAGACATATATGCCGTAAGGCTCTCAAAAAAAGGCCTCATGGCATGAACCTTATAAAACCCCTCGGCCTCCCCCTTCGTTATATTCAGCATCTTAAGCGCCGCTATCTTCAAGCCGTTACCCTCGATTTTATCCAGAATTTTTCCTGTAAGCCCCCTCTCCACTGCATCCGGCTTGATAATAGCCAATGTTCTTTCCATGTTTCTCCTTTCTTAATGTAATCTACGATAGAAAATCCTATGACAAATATATTAACACAATTTCTGGTGAAAAATGATTTTTTTGAGCGACTTTTTTTTAAAAAATAAAGGGATGTTGAATTATATCAAAAGCGAGGTTTATTTTACAGGATTTTAAGCCTTCACAGCTAATGGAGTGTCCCTAAAGTTCATTTACTGTCATTCCGCACTCGATGCGGAATCCAGTCTTTGATTTTACTGGATTCCCGCTTACGCGGGAATGACAAACGATGGTAAAGCTATTTGTGAGACTATCCACTAATAATGCAGCGGGTTTTCAATCTTGCCGGGCCGAGAGAGCCGCTCCGCAGAAAGCATAAGCCATAGCGCAAAGCTGCATTGAAACAGCTTCAACTTAAAAGTCCTCCGGATAATTTTTCCCATACATCCTGTCCATTGACTACATTTCCGTATAACACATAGTAGCCCGAGTCATTCAACGGACGGACCGAGTTTATCCTGCCAAAAAATTCGCATTCCGAATAATCTTCCGAACCGTTGTTCAGATTTATAAATCTCATCTCGATTACAGAGCCCGGGGCAATGGCCGTCTTTAACCCTCCCCTGAAATTCCGTTCCTTTACAGTAAGAATAGGAAACAACTCCCAATTCCCGTCATCCGGATTCTTTATTTCTATTACTATGTCCATTTTATCCCCATTTCCATTGACCATTGTCTAAATAGTATCTGGTGAAAAATGACTTTTTTGAACGACTTTTTAGTTTTTCTTTTGTTCCAACCCCCCTCAATCCCCCCTTTTTTAAAGGGGGGAGGAAGGGGGGGTAAAATAGAGCAAAAGAAAAAATAACGGAAGTGAAAAAAAGGTCATTTTTCACCGCACACTAAACACCCCCAAGCTGGTCAAACAACAATCCCTTCATTATTTCCTGCGGATTTATTCCGCTGGAAACCGGATCGAGTATCTCCTTTATATTCCATTTACCCCCTCCGTTCGACATATCGAGAGTCTTCGGCGGGGTGCATCTCTTGTTCTGTCCGTCTATAACAACCGCTATCCTCGGTTTTAATACATTCGTCCGGTTGACGGATATAACCACCCCTACCTCCCCTGTCTGGAGTTTTATAGTCGTTCCCGGAGGATAAATCCCCACGCATTTTATAAACTGCTCCAATAATCCGTTGTGAAAATCCTTACCCTTCCACTCATACATCCTCTTTAATGCCTCATGGGGCAATACTCCCGTGTGATATACCCTGTTGCTTGTTATTGCATCATATACATCTGCTATCGATGAAAGCATGCCGGAAACCCCTATTTCATCCCCCTTTAATCCTTTGGGATAGCCCGTGCCGTTATATCTCTCGTGGTGCTGCAATGGAATCTCCAATGCCTTCTGGGGTATGCCCGGTGTCTTGCTTAAAATTTCGGCGCTGTATATCGTGTGTTTCTTCATGATTTCGAATTCTTCGGGGGTAAGCTTTCCTGCCTTGTTCAGCACCTCGTCAGGCACCTTAGTCTTGCCTATGTCATGCAGAAGAGCGCCTATTCCCAATGTCTTCAGCTCGATATCGTTGTATCCCATGTGCCTGCCAAAGGCAAGGCATAATATACATACATTTATGCTGTGAAATGAGGTGTATTCATCTTTATTCTTTATCTGGCTTAGACACATCAGTGCGTCTCTGTTCCTCATTATGCTGTCTGCCATGTTATTTACCGCCTTCTTTGCATCTCCCGCGGATATGCTCTTCCCCATCCTGACATCCTGCAGGACATTCCTTATAACATCCTTTGCTTCTGTATGCGCCTTTGCCGCCTGTTTTATTTCCTCCTGAAATTTTAATTTGTCTTCGGGCGGAGGCTCTCTCTTTAACGCCTCCTGAATCGTCTCTTTCATCTCCTGCTCTATTTTCTTGTCGGCTTCTGCAGCAGGGACAGAGGTTTTTACATCCTCCCCTTTTTCCGTATCTATATAAACATGGTTGCAGTATTTTCTTATCTTTTCTATCTGTTTGTCAGTTTTAATCAGAAAGTGGTGGAAAAGAAATCCTGTCTCGAGCCACGGGCGGTCGAATTCGCATACATACATCCCTTCTTTTATTTCTTTAACCGATACTTTTTTTATCATATACCCCTGCGCTCCATTCTTCTTCTCTCTCTATCCGCCCTTTTTTCTATTAAACTATGAAACTCAGGCTCTTCATAACGGTGGTCAACCCTTCGCCTCCTGTCAATATTCGAACGTCTCTCCCCAAACCTGCGCTCTATATGAACATTCATAGCCCCCCCCTCTTCATCTTTATTTATCCTCTTGCCGATATGTCTTGTATTTCAGCAGTTCTACCTCCATATCTGCCTTGCTTATTGCCCCGCACATTACAAGCAGTTCGCCTATTTTATAGTGGGTCTTCCCTTTGCTGTTAGTGATTGTCTTTACCTCTTCTTTATCCAGCAATCCGAGGTTTATAGATGTCTCTTCGAATCCAATGCCCGTCTCCCTCATGGAATCCATTATCTTAGATACATCTCCATAGCTCAAATACCCCTTACCGATGGCGCTGACTGCGCTCATAACATTATCGTCCTTTTGAAACTCAAGCGCAAAGCTCAGCTCATCCTCGCTTATTCTGCCTGTCTTTATCAGGTATTCTCCGAACAGCATATCGCTTTTTACTCTCCTTTCTTTATTATTCCATTGCCAAATCTCTTAATCCCCCTGTCAATATTATTTGCCAGATGGATAAAGGAATCGAAATCGATGGATTGCAGAATTTTTTGCTCGACAGGAGTAAGAACATATCCATGCTCAACCGATGTTTTAACGATAGACC
>CAYMMR010000220.1:0-4912 GCA_964391545.1 uncultured Nitrospinota bacterium
CATAATATTTATTAAGGCGTTTTTGTTTATAGTCATACACTTTGGCTTTACCTATTATGTCCATACTTGGCAGGAATAGAAGAGCCTGTCTGAATTACATCTTTAATTTCCTGTTCATTTGTCCCTCGTTCTTCTGCACGCTCCAATGTATGAGGATCTATTGAATATCCATTTAAACCCTTTATCCATATTATTGCCTGTAAATTCGCCCCCTTTTCTTTAATCTGAATTATCTTGCTGCCTTTACTACTTTCTCTCCCGCCTCATCCATTCTCTCGGCAGTGATAATATTTAAACCCGATTCGGATAATATCTTTCTACCCAAATCCACATTTGTCCCCTGCAGCCTGACAACCAGCGGAACTTTAATTCCAACTTCTTTTACGGCTGTTATAACACCCTCTGCAATAATGTCGCACCTCATAATGCCGCCGAATATATTTATTAAAATAGCCTTAACTTGAGTATCGGATGTTAAAATCTTAAATGCTGCTGTAACCTGATCTTTATTCGCACCGCCACCCACATCAAGGAAGTTTGCAGGCATGCCGCCGTATAGTTTTATAATATCCATTGTTGCCATAGCAAGCCCTGCACCATTCACCATACAGCCAATATTACCATCAAGGGCGACATAATTCAAACTATGCCTTGATGCCTCTATCTCCTTTGGGTCCTCTTCATCCAAATCTCTCATATCATGGACTTCCTTATGTCTGAAAAGTCCATTGTCATCAAAACCCATCTTTGCATCAAGCGCAAGGATATTCCCGTCTTTTGTAATAACCAGAGGATTTATCTCTGCCATCGAGGCATCGGAATCAACAAATGCCTGATATAATCCGGACATGAATTTTACAGCCTTATTTATTAGCGGCTTGTCTATTCCAAGACCAAAGGCGAGTTTCCTTGCCTGAAAAGGGATTAAGCCGACTGCAGGGTCAACATATTCCTTTAAAATCTTCTCGGGGCTTTTTGCCGCCACCTCTTCTATCTCAACTCCGCCCTCAGAAGATGACATTACAACAACACGCTGTGCTGCCCTGTCAACAACCATTCCAAGATATAACTCTCTTGCAATCTGACAGCCCTCTTCTATTAAGACCTTTTTTACCTCTTTTCCTTCCGATCCGGTTTGGTGGGTTACAAGTTTTTTACCGAGCATTCCCCCGGCATATCCCCTTGCCTCCTGATGACCCCTTGCAAGCTTAACCCCGCCGGCCTTCCCCCTTCCGCCTGCATGTATTTGCGCCTTGACAACACAGACACTATTGCCGCCCAAAATACCCTTTGCAATCTCCTCCGCCTCATCGGGATTAAAGGCAACCCTCCCCTTTGGAACCGCAACGTCATATCTTGAAAGCAGCCCTTTAGCCTGATATTCGTGTATATTCATTAATCCTCCTTATAAATTTATGTCCTTACTTCTTCCAGAAGCCTTCGTTTTTCCGTAACCTCTGCATCGGAGAACACCGGCGCATCTGTGATGGAGACCTTTTTATCCTTTCCTGTATCCATATCCTGTGCAGTTACATGAATGATGCCGTTTACATCCACATCAAAAGTTACCTCGATACTCGGTTTCCCTTTTGGGGCGGACGGTATATCTTCGAGGTGAAATCTACCGAGGGATATAAAGTTTGCAGAGATAGCTTTTCTTTCTCCCGTAGATGTTGACAACTGACTGTTTTCCTGAAGAATATGTATATCCACCACATTCTGAAAATCCCGGACAGTTGTAAACACCCTCCCCTTTGCAGAGGGAATGGGTGTATTTCTCGATATTACAGGCACAAAATACCCCTCATCGTCCTCGACCCCCAATGTATGAGATATGACATCTATAAACTGCATCCCTTCAATCTCCTGCGAAATCAGTCCTGCCTGCACAGCAGCGCCGATTGCAACACACTCATCGGGGTTTACACCCTTAAAAGGCTGTTTACCGGACAATTCTACAATAAATCTCTCAACAGCAGGGATGCGTGTTGCGCCGCCTACCAAAATAACCTTATCGATATCCGAAAATTTCATTCCCGCATCTTCCATAACCTGTTTTATAGGGAGATACATTCTGTCTAATAAATCTTTTGTCATCTCCTCGAATTTTTTCATTGTCAGTGTCATATTTACATGGAGAGGCCCGTTCTCATTAAAGCTTATATAAGGAACCTGTATCTTCGTTGTTTCTGCATAAGAGAGGTCTTTCTTTGCATTTTCCGCTGCGATGACTAACTGCTGCATTGCCACCTGGTCTCCTCTTAAATCCTTATTAAACTCCGCCTTGAACTGCTCTACAAAGTAATTTACCAGCCTCTGGTCATAATCATCGCCGCCGAGATATAGATCTCCGTTAACAGCCTTTACCTTTATAGTCCCTTTCTTAACCTCGAGGACGGATACATCGAATGTTCCTCCGCCAAGGTCAAAGACCAGCAGATTTTCTTCCCCTTCTATATTATTAAATCCATAGGAGAGCGCAGCCGCAGTCGGCTCGTTTATAATCCTTACAACATCGAGTCCTGCAATCCTTCCGGCATTTCTCGTAGCCTTCCTCTGATTATCGTTGAAATAGGCAGGGACAGTAATAACAGCCTTTTCAACTACAGACCCAAGATAGTCTTCGGAATATTTTTTGACCTTCTTTAAGATTAATGCGGAAATCTCAGTTGGAGAATATTCCCTTTCTGCTATGCTGACTTTATGATTCGTCCCCATCTTTCTCTTAATGGAGAGGACAGTCCTCTGCCTGTTTAAGACAGCCTGAGATTTTCCCGATTCGCCCACCAAAACCTCGTTCTCCTCTGAAAAAGCCACAACAGAGGGGGTCAGGCGATTACCCCTGTCATTATGGATTATTCTTGGCTCGCCATTTTCCAAAATGGCTGCGGCAGAATGTGTAGTCCCTAAATCTATACCTATAATTTTCTCTTGATTCATTTTTGAATATACTGCAAAAACCTTTCTTCTCACTTCCGTTAATTTTTCTTTTGCTCTATTTTTTTAAATAATATGGAACAAAAGAAAATTTAAAAAGTCGTTCGAAAAAAGGTTTTTGCATATTAAAAAATAAACAATTTCGCTTTAAAAAGGATAGCATAATCTTAAAAAATTTTATATATTTTAATAAAAACTCTATAATAAGGCAATAAGATATGTTAGACGCTAATTCTTTAAAAATAATCTACGAGCATGCTTTGCAGGAATATCCAAACGAATGCTGCGGCATAATTACAGGAGATGGAAAGGGACTCGCCATTGTCCACAAATGCAGAAACATACAGGATGAGTTGCACGAGAAAGACCCTGAAAGACATAAGAGGGATGCGAGGACCGCATATTACATAGAGCCAAAGGAGATGCTCGCTATTTTTAACGAAGCCGGGAAAAACGGATTAAAGGTAATTGCCTTTTATCACTCCCATCCCGAGCATGCTGCATATTTCTCTCAGGAAGACTGGGACATGGCAATGTTCGGAGACGAGCCGTCATATCCCGACGCCGAGTATATCGTAGTCTCTGTTTTAAACGGCAGGATAAACGAGACTGCTTCGTTCAAGTGGGATGAGGCTAAAAAGGAATTTCAAAAGAGGGTTGTAGTTTAGATAAATTAGCCAGAATGGCATGAATTATATCGAAAGCAATTTTCGAGAAAAATGTCCGATTTTATCCTTGCAAAATGAAACTCCTTATTTTAAAATACAAGCATGATATTAAAGAGGGAGTTGAAAAAGACAGTTACAGCCTCCCTTGCCAGATACCCCGTAGTGGGATTGATTGGCTGTCGTCAGGTTGGCAAAACCACCCTTGCCAAAATAATAGCAAAGGCATTCGGGAAAAAAGTTGTTTATCTCGACATTGAATTGCCTTCGGACCTGAGCAAACTGCAGGAGCCTGAGTTATATTTAAACCAATTCACCGATTACCTCGTAATTATTGATGAGATACAGCGTATGCCGTCCCTTTTTCCTCTTATACGGGCGTTGGTAGATAAAAAAAGGGTTGGGGGGAGATTCCTTATCTTAGGCTCAGCCTCACCGCAGTTGATTAAACATTCTTCGGAGAGCCTTGCAGGCCGCATAATCTATCATGAGTTAAAACCCTTTAGCGTGGGCGAAACAGGTTATGATAGCCTAAATGGATTATGGTTAAGGGGAGGTTTTCCAAATAGCTACCTTGCAAAAGATTCCAATGACAGCTTTATCTGGAGGGAGTCGTTTATCAGGACATATCTTGAAAGGGATATTCCGCAGTTCGGCATCCATGTGCCGTCAATAAATTTACGGAGGTTCTGGACAATGCTTGCGCATACGCATGGACAACTCTGGAATGCAAGTAAGATTGCAAGCGGGCTTGGGCTTTCAGCGCCGACAGCAAGACATTATCTTGACATCCTTGAAGATACATTTATAGTCAGACAGATTCAGCCTTATCATTTCAATATCAAGAAAAGGCTGATAAAATCGCCAAAGGTCTATCTCCGCGATTCGGGCATTTTACATACATTGTTAATGCTAAAAACATTTGATGACTTGCAGGCGCATCCCGTTGTAGGCAGTTCATGGGAGGGGTTTGTTATTGAACAGATAGCAGGAATCTTGCCCGAAAATACCCCCCTCTATTTTTACAGAACAAGTGCCGGTGCGGAAATCGATTTACTGGTTTTTGACAGGAAAAACAGGCCGATAGCAATAGAGGTTAAATATTCTCTGAGTCCAAAGGCTGAAAAGGGGTTTTGGATGGCATGTGAAGACCTGTTATGTAAAAAAGGGTTTATTGTCTATCCCGGCAAAGAATCTTATCCCATAGGACGAAATATCTTTGCGCTGCCTGTTAAAGAAATTTCAAAAATTGCAAAGAAGGTAATTTAATTTGCCGGTGGGATAATACTATTAGAGTGTCCCTAAAGTTC
>CAYMMR010000221.1:0-4853 GCA_964391545.1 uncultured Nitrospinota bacterium
CCCCTAAGAACATTCTCCTCGCCTATGTTTCTTACCCTGTAACGACTGCGCGGTATATAGAGAGGAGCCTTAGAAAAACCCACAATGTAATAACCTGCGGGCCCTCGATTGGCGAAGATATTATCCGCCTCTGGAATCTTGAAAACATGAAAGAAGAGGCAAAAGCGCATGATATATCGTGCGAAGGCAATGTTTCTACGAGAGATATATTTGGAAGTAATGAGTATAGAGTAAAGAGCAACGAGGTTTTCTTACCTCAAAACTCTAAACTCAATACTCAATACTTACTCCCAGACCTATTCTTATGGATTGAATCTGTTTACGGCTACTTCCCGGAAGGCATCGGGGAATTACCCTTTCCGACAGCCTGCTATCTTATAGATTCCCATCTCAATCTGTCGTGGCATCTTCAGTGGGCAAGGCAATTCGATTTTGTCTTTTTAGCGCAGAGGAAATATATTTCTGAATTTGAAAAGGCAGGATGCAAAAATGTATTCTGGCTCCCCCTCGGCTGCGACCCGGATATTCATAAAAAATTCGATGTCGAGAAGATATACGATATAGGGTTTGTCGGCAGTATTACTAAAAACCATGCGAGAAGAAAGGCTCTTTTGGATAAACTTGCAGAGCGTTTCAATGTCCATGTCGAAAGGTCGTTCCTCGAAGATATGGCGCTTGCATTCAGCCGTTCAAAGATTGTCTTTAACGAGGCGATTAAAGACGACCTTAATATGAGGGTTTTTGAGGCGCTTTCTGCCGGCAGTATGTTATTGACCGATGATGCGGCAGGAAGCGGTCTTGCCGATTTTTTTAAGGATAGAGAGCATCTTGTAATATATAATGACGACAATATCTCCGAATTGGCTGATTATTATCTAAAACATCCCAACGAACGAGAGGCGATTGCACAGAAGGGGAGAGAAGATGTCTTAAAGAAGCATACCTATGACCATAGAATAAAGGAGATGATGGAGAATATATGGAGTCAAGGGTCAAGGGTCAAGGGTCAAGAAAGAGGTTTTGCCTCCTTTGCCCCTTGTAATGAGATTGGAGATCCCCTTCTTTTAGAGGCTTTAAAACAGATGGAAAACAAGGATTATGAAGACGCATTTAAAAATCTTACCTTTGCATTAAGCGGAAGGGAATTAAACTCCATCGAAAAATTCACACTCTATACATCCCTCGGCGAATGCAGCGTAAGACTCGGCAAGTTGAATGACGGCATCGGGTTTTATAAGACGGCTAAAGAGATAACCCCCCTGCTCCCCCCTTTATTAAAGGGAGGTATAGTGGGGATAGAAAAGCCCTATATAGGCATAGGCGCTGCGTATATGCAGGAAGGAAGATATGCCGATGCAATAACGGAGTTTAAAAATGCGGATATGCTAACTCCGGAAAACGAAGATGTATTTTATGGATTGGGGGTTTCCCTCTACCGGTCAGAAAAATACAGCGAGGCGCTTCCCTATCTATTAAAATATCTCGAGCTGCATCCTGCCCATATAGAAGCGCTTTATATCGTAGGCGATAGTTACTTTCGGACAGGAAAACATAAAGAAGCTGCCGATACCCTCGAAAACATTTTGCTGTTTAATCCCGAACATCATAGCGCTTTGGAGTTGATGGATAGAATGAATTAACATTCCTTTTGAAAACCCATTGAAAAATCATTGAAATTGAAGGAATAATTCTGTATAACTATTCCTAACCCGAATAAACCGGAAAAGAAAGATTCAGCCGCAGCTTATTTTTTGTAATCTGCGGGTTAATCAAGTTTTTTAATTTCAATGAATATTTTCCTCAAAAACATAGAGATTCTCGATAAATTCGACCCGTCTCTTTCAAATAGGGTAAAAAATACGGCGCTGCCTGCAGGTATAAAATTTACAGATGAAGGGTTTTTCTATACAGATAAAGAGGTCTTTTTCGGAAAACAGGAAAAAGGCAAAAGAATTTCAAAAATAACCGACTATGGTCATTTAAAGAACAGCGAAGTAATAATAATATGCGGCTTCGGTTTCGGTGAACATATCCTCGATATAATCAACTCCACCCCTCAAAGCGCCTTTATACTTGTTATTGAATCCGAGATAGAACTTTTCAGGGCTGCGCTGGAAATTATAGATATTGAATCTATCGTCTCCTGCGGCAGGATAAGCCTTTCGATAGGCGAGGACAGCATCTCCGCGGTGCTTGGACGAACAGAAGAATACTTTGGTGTTTTTACCGCGAGGGATGTAAAGGTTATAAAATATCCGCCCTCTATCGAGATAAATCCATCCTATTATGCAGAAATAGACAGCAGGATAAAGGAGCTTTTAAATTCAGCCCGTCTTAACCGGGCTACTCTGGAAAAATTTACGCCTGTCTGGCAGGGGCATATATTCGGCAATCTTATGGCGATACTTACAAGACCCGGCATTAGCGGTCTCTTCGGGAGATTTAAGAATAAACCTGCTGTGATTGTATCTGCAGGTCCGTCTCTCGATAAGAATATAAAATGGCTCTCTGCTGCAAAGGGGAAAATCGTCATTATTGCCGTGGATACGGCAATAAGAACGCTTCTAAACAATAATTTAAAACCTGATTTTCTGCTCTCCCTCGACCCTCTTGTCGAAAATTATTATCATCTCGAGGGGCTTGAGCCGCAGTTAAAGGATGTCTGTCTCGTTGCCAACCCGGTTACCTATCCCGAAATAATAAAGAAGTATCAGGGAGATATACTGATAATGGGTTATGGAGAGCCTCTCTTGCAGTGGTTTGAGGGTTTTATAGGAGAGAAAGGCGAGACTATGGTCGGCGGTTCGGTTGCCACATCCGCATTTGATTTTGCCTACCGCCTCGGCGCGTCCCCTATTATATTTATAGGGCAAGACCTTTCGTTTTACGGCAAAAGGGCATATACAGCAGGCAGTTTTTATAATCAAAGATGGATTGAGGAGATAAATTTTAACGAAATTCTCTCGATGAAGCATAATGTCACTGTTTCGCAGGAGGCAGGAGTAGAGGCAGATGATTTTTTCTCCGGCGCGGTCATTACATCGGGAAAGATGTTGAGCTGGAAAAAATGGTTCGAGATAATGATAAAAAAGAACGGGATAAACTGCATAAATGCCACAGAGGGGGGTGTAAAAATAGACGGCGCACCCGGCATGCCTTTTAATGAGGTTGTCGATAGGTATTCCAAAGAAGATATTGATATTAAGAACATTATAAGCGAATATATAAGCAATATGGAAAAGCCCGATGCCGTCGGATTATTAAAGGGCATGACGGAGATGAGCGGTAATATAAAGAGCATACAGAAGTTAAGCGGCGAGGGGGCTGAAATATCCGGGGGGCTTCTCAATCTTGGCGGGCAGATAAGCAATGCAAATTACTATTTGGAAAAAATGAGTGTCCTTGCCATCCAGATGCTCGATTCAAAGGATTTCTTTGAGATTAATAGATGGGGTATAGATTCTCTTCTCGATAGCGTAAATCTTGGAATGAAACATGAAAGAGGCAAATCTCTTTCTCTTATCGATACCATAAAGTCGTATCAAGTCTTTTTTAACGGCATGGATGAGATATGCGGCAGGTTCAGCCGAAGATTGGAGAAAGGAATAAATGAAGTGCAGTGGCTCAATGCAAAATGCAAAATTAGCAATTAGCATTTCGGTTTTTTTATCTTACATTTTTAATTGCTAAATTTTCATTGTTGATTTTGCAATGTAATCGATGTCTATGGATATAAAACTCAAGATACTCGTTATCGGTCCCATCTACGGAGGTTCGCTTCCTACTGCCGGTTATACCGCCTCGGCGCTGAAAAACATGGGGCATGAGGTGGAATTTTTGGACTTCAGCGGTTTTAAAGAGGCATATTTTAAGATAGACAGCATTACAAAAGATAATGAGCATAGGAGCGCTCTTAGAGAGATATATACAGGTTTTCTCGGAGAGGCGGCGATGGCAAAGGCATCCTCATTTTTGCCGGAACTTATCATTGTCCTTGCCCAGTCGCCTATAAAACCCAATGTGATTCAGAGGTTAAAAGGCGGAGGCGCCTCGGTGGCATTCTGGTTTGTCGAGGATTTCAGAACTCTTTTATATTGGAAAGATGTTGCGCCTCACTATGATTATTTTTTTACTATTCAGAGAGGCGCATTTTTCGATGAACTGCGGAAGCTCGGAGTTAAAAATTATCACTACCTGCCTCAGGCATGCTACCCGGTTGTCCACAGAAATATTCCTCTCACGGATGAAGATAAAAAATTATATTCCTCGGATATTTCATTTATGGGCGCAGGGTATCACAATAGGAGGATATTTTTTCAGGGGCTGATGGATTTCAATTTTAAGATATGGGGGACAGAATGGGATTATGCCGCGCCGATTGCAAGATTGATACAGAAGGGCGGCGAACGGCTGTCTCCTGAGGAATATGTAAAAATTTTTAATGCCTCGAAGATAAACATAAACCTCCACTCCTCGTCCTACCATGAGGGAGTTGATCCGGAAGGCGATTTTGTAAACCCGAGGACTTTTGAGCTTGCTTCATGCGGCGCATTCCAGCTTGTTGACTATAGAAGCGAGTTGGACAGTCTGTTTGAAATCGGCAAAGAGATAATCTGTTTCAAGGATTTAAGAGATATAAGGGAAAAGATAAGATACTATTTAGACCATCCTGATGAAAGACAAAAGATAGCAGACAGGGCAATGAAGAGGGCGCTGGGAGAGCATACCTTTGAAAATAGAATGGAGGAGATGTTATCCGTTATACTTGAAAATGAAAAGGCTAAGTTTGCAAATAATGGTCAAGGGTCAAGCCTGCCCCTGCAAGCAGTAAGCAGGGGGGGCAAGGGGCAAGG
>CAYMMR010000222.1:0-4824 GCA_964391545.1 uncultured Nitrospinota bacterium
AGGCAATGAGAATGCTTTTTATGGGTTCTTTGCCGAATTTCGCTGAATAGTTACGGCGAAACAACCCTCCCCGTCTGCCCTATCTGATAAGTATGGGGCAGCCATCCCGCATCCACAACAGCCCTTGAGGCGCCAACTGCGCCGCCAAGCGCATCCGCAAGTTCTTCGAGCAATTTAAAGTTCTCTGCTCCTTTCATTCCCCTTCCACCCGAAATAATCACATCCGCTTCCGATAAATCGGGTCTTTTTCCTGTCTCCCTAATAATCTCCTGAATAGACGACATTATGTCCTGCTGGCAAAGGTTTGGTTTCAACCTTAGTATCTCTCCTTTAACAACCCCCTCAGTCCCCCTTAACAAAGGGGGATTAAGGGGGATTTTATATTCAAAACTCCTTGGTCTTATTGTGACTATGCACGGCTCATACTCCTCAAATTTAATAGCAGCAATAAGCCTTCCACCATATACAGCCCTCTTAAAAAGGATGGTATCTTTTAACTCAAAGCCTACACAATCGGGAATAAGCCCGCAATCGAGCTTTGCCGATAGCCTTGGTATATAGTCTTTACCTCTAATTGTGGCAGATGCAAGTATAACGGCAGGATTCTTCTCCTTTATTAAAGGATAGAGACAACTGACATATAAATTTGGGTCATATTTATTGAGGAGAGGATGCTCGATAGAATATACAAGCTCAAGCTCATTGGAGAGAACATCCGTAAAACTCTCGATTTCATTCCCGAGTATAACTCCAACAGGTTTTGCTTTAAGATAATCCGACAGCTCTTTTGCGGCGGCAATAGCCTCCCATGTGCTTTTCTTTATTCAATCTTCTCCATACTCGGCTATTACCCAGATTTCTTTCATAAAAATGAGCATTCGGCTGTTAATTTAAATGAGCATTTTCTCCTGCAGGTTTTTTACAAGTTCCTTTGCTGTATCAGGTAATGTCCCCTGAATGATTTTGCCCTCCGCCCTTTTGGATGGATATGAGAGGTTTGCAATTTTTATCTTCGCTTTAAAATCATGAGGATTAAGCCCCAGGGCATCCGGCTCAAGGGTTTCGATTTTCATCTTCTTTGCCTTCATAATCCCCGAGAGTGAGGCATATCTTGGGATATTCAGTTTCTTCTGCGCCGTAAATACGGCAGGGAGATTGCATTTTACAACCTCAAGCCCGCCTTCAATTTCTCTATGGCATACAGCCTCTTTGGCTGAAGGAGAAATATCGAGCTTCTTTATTGCAGAGATACACGGGATATTAAGAAATTCGGCAATCATCTGTCCGGTTTGGGAATATCCATAATCCGCAGATTCCTTGCCGCAGAGGATAATGTCATATCCAATACTTTTAATAGTCTTAGCAAGTATCTTTGATGCAACAAGACCATCTCTGTCTTTTACAGATTTATCATTTATCCTTATAGCCCTGTCAGAACCGAGGGCAATACAACTTTTTAAGACACTTTCTGCCCTTTCAGCCCCAAAAGTTATGACAGTTATATCACCGCCAAATTTTTCCTTGAGCCGCAGCGCCTCTTCCACGGCATATTCATCATAGGGATTTAAAACCATTGGGACATTGCCGGTTTCTATTTCAAGGTTGCTATCCTTTATTTTTAAAGCTATTGCCGTATCCGGCACCTCTTTTACACAGACAACAAATTTCATCATAAAAAGAATTAGACGATACTGAAAAAAATGTCATTTTTCAGCGGGAACCAATTCATCTGTCCTTGAACTTCGGCATCCTCTTTTCTATAAAAGCAGCGATGCCCTCTCCCTTATCATTCGTTTCGCACAGAACCCCAAAAAGCCTTGCCTCTTTATCGAGACCGCCTTTAAGGCTCGTATCCATCCCTTTATTTACAGCCTCAAGACACGCCTTTATCGCCGCCATCCCTTTGCTTCCAATATTCTCGGCTATTGCCCTTGCCTCCTCGATGAGTCTATCCCCTTTCACAACCTTATTTATAAGACCAATAGCAAAGGCATCGAGGGATGTTATCTGTCCGCCTGTTAAGATCATTTCCATCGCCCTCCCTTTCCCTATAAGCCTCGGCAGCCGCTGTGTGCCGCCAAAACCCGGTATGAGACCAAGATTTATCTCAGGCTGGGAAAACCATGCATCTTCTGATGCAATCATTAGATGACACGACATTGCAAGTTCATTACTCCCGCCTATGCAGGGACCATTTATAGCTGCTATAACAGGTTTTCCGAGGAATTCAATAAGATTTAAAATAGCCTGGCCTTCTTTTGCAAACCTCTCACCCTCCCTCTTTATCTTTAGTGCAGAGAGCTCTTTTATATCCGCCCCTGCTCCAAAAAACTTGCCCTTTCCTGTAATTATAATTACCCTCACTCTTTTGTCGGACTTTAGTTTTTTAATGATATTTTTAAGTTCTAAAAGAAGATTGCGGGAAAGGATATTTAAAGGGGGGTTATTTATTATTAAAAGGGCTATATTATCTTCAATAGATAATTCTATAAGTCTTTCATTTTGAGGTTTTTCCGATTTGGATTGCGGCGAAGGCATTTACCCCTCTATGTCATTTAATCTGTGTATCCGTAACCTCTGCGGCCAATGATTTTTTTTAATCAGACGATACTGAAAAATGACTTTTTTGAACGACTTTTTAGTTTTTCTTTTGTTCCATAATGTAATAATTTCAATAAAATAAAGCACGACCCATCATTGATGGGTGCCCCGAAAATAACGGAAGTGAAAAAAAGGTCATTTTTCAGTGTGAACTAATTATATCTTTATATCGAGCTCTCTTATCAGCTTATGCAGATATGTCCTCTGTATTCCTAACATTTTAGCAGCCTTATTTTTATTGCCCTCTGTATATTTTATCGTCTCGACAAGAAAATCTTTCTTGAATTTCTCCACCGCCTCTTTAAAATTAGTGCCTATATCCGGCGATTTGAAGACCTTCCACTTTATTATGTCGAGGGGCAGGTTCTCTACCCTTATCTCCTTTCCATCCCCCATTACCACAGACCTCTCTATGGCATTCTCCAGTTCCCTTACATTTCCATACCACGGGTGATTTACAAGCACCTCCATCGCATCCTTTGCCACTGCAGGAACGGATTTGTAATTTTCTGAAGATTTTTTTTCGAGGAGATAGTTCACAAGGAGAGGTATGTCTTCCTTTCTTTCCCTAAGAGGAGGAATATTTATTCTTATTACATTAAGCCTGTAAAATAGGTCTTCGCGAAATCTGCCCGCCTCGACCTCTCTTTCCATATCCTTGTTTGTTGCGGCAATTATTCTTACATCAACCGTTATAGGCGAGGTCCCTCCTATCCTGAAAAACTGCCCCTCCTGAAGGACTCTCAGGAGTTTTACCTGCATGGCATGCGTGGTTTCGCCAATCTCGTCTAAGAATAGCGTCCCGCCGTCCGCCTCCTCAAAGAGCCCTATCTTTCTCTGGTCGGCGCTTGTAAATGCGCCCTTTTCGTGTCCGAATAATTCCCTCTCCAATAATGTTTCGGGTATTGCGCCGCAGTTTATTATAAGAAACGGCTTCTCCCTCCTCTGGCTCTGATTATGAATAAGCCTTGCAATAAGCTCCTTTCCCGTCCCGCTCTCGCCGCATATAAGCGTGGTTGCCTTCGAGCTTGCCACCTTCTTTGCATCCGAGATGACCTTTTGTATCTCTGCGCTCTCGCCTATAATCCTATATTTCTGCTCCAATTCCTTTCTTAAAACGATATTTTCGTCTCTTACATCCTTCATCCTCCGCGCCTTTTCAATCGCAGATGCAGCCAGATCCGCAAAGGCAGTAAGTATATCCATGTCATCTTCTTTTATAGACGTGCCGTCTTCCCTGTCTATTATCTCCAGTACGCCGGTAACTTCATCCTTCAGCTTAAGAGGGGCGCAGGCAATGGAATGGGTGGTAAAACCTATCTCCTCGCTTATCCTCCTGTTCCATCTCGGTTCTTTGCTCACATCCTTAACAAGAATGGGCTTTCCTTCCATGGCAACCCAGCCTGCAATACCTTCACCCATATTGACCTCGAATTTTTTTACCTCATCCCTTTTTTCTCCGGTTGCCGTATGAAAATAAAGTTTATTTGTCTTTTTATCCACAAGGAGAAGGGAGCTTGCCTTTGCCTCCATTACCTTTGTGGCAGTCTGGATGATTATATCGAGGAGCTTGTCCAAATCCCCCACCGAATCAATCAGCCCCGATACATCTTTAAAGAATTTGATGCGAGGATTAACCTGTTTTTTCATATTACATCCCTTCCCTCGACAACTCCTCTAACAGTTTTTTCTGCCTCTCCGTAACACTGTCGGGAACCTTTATATTTATCTTAACATAAAGGTCTCCTCTGCCGCCGCCTTTCAAGTGTTGTATCCCGTATCCCTTTATCCTTATCTTTGTCCCGCTCTTTGTATGAGGGGGAATCTTTGCCTTTCTTATCTGTCCGTCGAGCGTAGTAACCTCTACGGATGTGCCAAGGACAGCCTCTGTAAATCTTATATCTTTTTCTATAACTATATCATCCCCTTCTCTCTTAAAGACAGGATGCTCCTGAACGATTATGTTAAAATATAAATCTCCTGGAGGCTGTCCACCAATACCCGGTGTGCCCTTTCCTGCCAGCCTCAATTTCTTCCCTGTATCTATTCCTGCAGGTATCTTAACCATGACCTCCTCTGTTCCTCCCCCGGGACTGCTTATTGTTACCTTTTTTTCTCCTCCAAACGCTGCTTCGTTGAATGCAATATAAAGATCGGAAGTAACATCCGCCCCTTTCTGCGGGACACCCCTTCCAAACATCTCTTCAAACCCGCCCCCGCCGC